>JBBQUQ010000004.1:0-65471 GCA_038212325.1 Bacteroidales bacterium | reverse complement strand
TTCATATACTTAGCAATATTGCAACAAACATAACACCCAAATGATGCAACCTCAACATAACTTCTGTCGTGTAAATACAAACAAATTGTTGAGGGAAAAGTAAATTTTTATGAAAATATTAACGGGCGAGAGAGCGTCGTGGCTCAGAGGTTGACTGTGATGGTGCCACAGAGCCAGAGGAGGGCGAGGGCTGCGATGATCAGCAATACCTGCCTGTACGTGACGAAGAGGGTATTGCCGGGTTTTGCTATGCAGATGGTTTGGTACCTGAGAATTTGATTGGCGAAGGGAAGGATTCCGAGGCTTAGCAGGAACACTGGCCAGAAAAGAGAGGTGAAGGGAAGGTTGAACAACAGAAGGAGGAGGAAGCCATATAGCCAGGGTTTCAGGAATGCATTGGTGATGAAGGTTTTCTGGTTGTATTCGTCGACGGTAAAGGCGGGACTGTAGCAGGCATTCAGGAAGAGCCGGCGCCAGAAACGGCTGAACATCACCAGGTACAGCAAAAGCCCGAGCCCGATGAACCCGCGGGTGAAATAATCGGTCACCAGCCAGTGAAAGGCCATGCCGAACCCTTCGTAAAAGAAGACGCCGGAAAAAATACTGCAGGGCAGGGCATTTACCATCATGAATGCCATCCACGTGAGGATGAGCTTGGTTTTCCAGCCCGACCGGATGCTCTTTTTCAGCACGTACAGCACCCTCAGCCCGATAGCCGAAACGACCACTGGTCCGGTTCCGAAGATGAAATAGATCTGCTCCTCCGACCATTTCGTGCTGGCCTGCGAAAGGTCTTTCAGCGTATAATAGCTGTAGCTGATCTCCGACACGAAATTGATCGCAAACAGGCTGTATTGGAACGAGATGGAATTTGCCTTTAAGAGGCTGGCGGTAATGAGGGTCAGCAGGAACTGGGTGAAGAGGGCGGCAACAACGAACAGACAGGCTGAAAAAAGGTTAAGCTCAACCAGGGCGCGGGGTGACAGCGGGTTATTGCTGGGCTCCGGGAACCGGTTTCTGAAATTCATTTTCCCCTTGCGAAGTTACCTGGTTGGTGTGAATCAATTGCAGGCAGCTTCGCGTCTCATGCGCGCTGCACTGTAGACTTTCCAGGCGCCATAGCCCGCAATGAGGGCCACTGCAACAGCCAGTCCGCCGTCGATCGGCGCGGGGCCCTTGTTGGTGCTGGTACCCTTTCGTCCGCCAACTGTAGGATCAGGGGGTGGCGGGGGTCCTTGGGCCAGGCTTAACATTCGCCAATGCCATGAAACAGAAGATGATCAACGAGAATAACAAGGGGTGATTCACTTTTTTCATGATATTTTGTATTAAGCAAATCTGTTGATTTCTTCATCGCGAAGACGCCAATTGGCAAATTTAAAGAATTTTTTGCCTCAATGCAACTCGTCAGTGATTTTTTTTATTGCTGACTCATAAATACCTTGCCTGAACAGGTGTACCCTGCGCCCTCCACCTTTACCAGTCATTGCCCGGTGCTGCATTCAGGCTGATCTGCGTGGCATCGGTTCTCAGGTTCTTGAGGATCACATTTCCGAAAACGTTGCCAATCTCCTTCGCCTCAATGGTGAAACTGCTTTTGGCGTTCTTCACCAAGTCATACGACAGACATTGGACAGACATTAGTGAAAACATCGATTTTCAGCATCAGACATTAATATAACAAGCATTAAGCACGAACAAAATCTGGACAAATGCAGCCAAATGCGGCATTAAATTGAGCATCTTCAATTTTTTTTCCGATCTTTGAAAAAAAATCCCACCAAACTGATGCCTGCCAAAAGAGCCTTCATATCGATGCTGATCCTGTTGCAGTTGCTGGTCTCCTGCAGCAGCGACCATCCGGGATCTGCCGCGCACAAAGGCCTTCCGGTGGCGGAACACAAGGCGACCCACCCGGGCTATGACTCCATCGTACAGGTGCTGCAGCTGCTACAAAAAGATCCCTTGCTGCAAAATGCCTCCCTGGGATACATGGTGGTCGACGTTACAGCCAAAGATCCGGTGATCGTGGCCGACTACCATGCAAAGAATCTCATGATCCCCGCCTCTACGCTGAAGATCTTCGTCACGGGCGCCGCACTGGAGTACTTCGGCAAGCCGGTCATTCCCGAGGTTACCATCACCAACCAGATGAGTGTGAACTGGCGGTCGTCGAAACTGCTGCGCAGGATCGGCGGGAAAGTATACAACTCCGCCACCACCGATGCCGGCGCCAGGGCCATCCTCGATTTCTGGACCACCAAAGGAGTCGACACGGAAGGGATGTTCTTTTACGATGGCAACGGACTGTCGCGCAACAACGCCATCTCACCCAAACAGCTGGTCGATGCCCTCTACGTCATGCGCACCTCTCCCTATTTCCGCGAATTCTACGAGTCACTCCCGCTGGCCGGGATCACCGGCACGCTCCACAAGGCTATGAAAGGCAGCGCAGCCGAAGGACGGGTGCATGCCAAAACAGGCACCATCGGCAACGTGAAAAGCTTTGCAGGGTACGTCTCCACCGTTACAGGCCGGAAACTCATCTTCTCCCTCATCGTCAACAACTACGACTGCCGGGTGAAGCTGATGAAGAAAAAGCTGGAGGCGGTGATGATACGGATGGCGGAGATATAGTGGGTGACGGGTGACTAAACGTTTTCCCAATTTCTCAGTTTCTTCCAAGGAATCAGCATGCTGACGTGCTTCCGGTAGTTTTCGTAGTCGCTGCGGCGTTTCAGCATTCGTTTTTCGATCATCGGGATGCTGGCAAAGATGAACATCACGGTGATGGCCAGCGGGCCGATGATAACCCACCAATAGCCTGGATTTGCAGCCAGTGCGAAGAGGTAAAGCCCCCACCAAAAGAGGATCTCGCCCAGGTAGTTCGGGTGCCGCGACAGCGACCACAGGCCCTTGTCCATGGTTTTGCCGGCCTCCGGGTTGCCGGCCACGAATTTCCGGAGCTGCTTGTCGGCTGCGGCCTCCAGCAGGATGGCGTAACCGGTTACCAGGATGGCAGCGAGGTCGAGCAGGTTGGTTGGCCGGTACCCATAGACCACCACCACCCACATCGGCAGGGTTCCGCCGAAAACCATGAGTGCCGGGAACAAATGAATGCCCCCCACACTCACGAGCCAGTAGGCCTTGCCGGTGCTGGCGCGAAAATCGGTGTAGCGCCAGTCCTCATGCTTCATTCCCGGCCAGCCGCGCAGGAAGTTCCAGGTAAGGCGGGCAGCATAGGCGAAGGTAAGGAGCAGGATCACGCTGATCCTGGGCGAATGAAGCAAAAATTCCATGATTCCTGATGAGGCGTTCCGCATGCGGTCGTCTAACTGAAGGATGCCGGCAATATAAAAAATCACCATCAGCGGGGGCGCCACACTCCAGTAAGGGTCGAACACGCTCGAGTTGTTGAATAAGATGCTTCCGGTGAAAATCACTGCTACCGTTGCTGCGACAGCCACCGCCGAAGCCATGAGAATATTCAGCCCTGAAAGTGTGGATGCCAGGGCGCCGGCGCTGAGTGCAACGAGGTACACGCACAATAATATGGATCGTCCTTTTGTTTTTTCGCTCATAAGATCTGCTGTTTAGTCCCTGCGGGATATGATTTTCAATTGCAATGCTCTTTCTTCGCATATGCTGTCCCAAATGGACAGCCCCGATGTAAACAATTTACACAAACGACTGCAAATCATACAATTTCCTGTACACCCCGTTCCTTTCCAGCAGGTCGTTATGCGTGCCCCGCTCAACCAGCACTCCGCTTTGCAGCACGATGATCTCGTCGGCAAACTGGATGGTCGACAAGCGGTGGGCGATGACCACCGAGGTACGGTTGCGCATCAGGTTTTCGAGGGCCTGCTGGACGAGCCGCTCCGATTCGGTGTCGAGCGCCGAGGTGGCCTCGTCGAGGATCAGGATCGGCGGGTTTCTAAGCACGGCACGGGCGATACTAAGCCGCTGGCGCTGACCGCCTGAAAGCTTGATACCCCGGTCGCCGATGTTGGTGGCATATCCCTGGGCCATTTTTTCGATGAATTCATGGGCGTTGGCAACCTTGGCTGCAGCCACAACGTCGGGTTCGCTCACGTTTTCCATGCCGAAGGCGATGTTGCTGAAAACTGTGTCGTTGAACAGGATGGTCTCCTGCGATACGATCCCCATCAGGCCTCGCAGGTCATTGATCATGAGGTCGCGGATGTCGGTGCCATCGATAAAAATGCCTCCCTCCACGCAGTCGTAAAAGCGCGGCAGCAGGTCGACCATGGTCGACTTACCCCCGCCCGACGGGCCTACCACCGCGATGGTGCGCCCCTTGGGGATCGCCAGGCAGATGTTATTGAGCACCGGTTCGTGCGCGTAGGAGAAACCGACATTCCGGTATTCGATTTCGGCATGGAACTCCTTTTTGCTGATGGCATCGGGTTTCTCCTCGATCACTTCGGGCTCGGCCAGCACCTGTTCGATGCGGTCGACAGATGCGGCCCCCTTCTGTATGTTGTAAAACGCCTGGGTAATGGCCTTGGCAGGAGGCATGAGCTGGGAGAATATCCCCAGGTAGACCAGGAATGCGGCGGCATCGAGAAAATTCCCGGGGGTGAATACAAGTTTTCCGCCATACCACAGCACGATGCTCACCACGCAGGCGCTGAGGAATTCGCTGAGCGGCGAAGCGAGATCTCGCTTCCGGTATAGTCTGATCATCAGGCGGTTATACTCATGATTGGTCTGCCTGAAGCGTTTGTCGGCAAACCCGATGGCATTGAACGCCTTGATGATGCGCAGCCCCGAGATCGTCTCTTCGATCATCGAAAGCAGTACGCCCATTTTGTACTGCCCTTTGTCGGAGGTGCGCTTGAGGCTTTTGCCGATGCGGCCGATGATGAACCCGCTGACAGGGAGCAAAACGAGTACAAATACGGTGAGCGACGGACTGATGACGAACAGGGTGATGATGTAGGTGATCATCGTGATCGGGTCGCGGAAGGCCATTTCCAGCGAGCTCATGATCGACCATTCCACCTCCTGCACATCGGTGGTCATGCGGGCGATGATGTCGCCCTTGCGTTTTTCGTTGAAGAACGACAACGGAAGGATCAGGATTTTAAGGTAAAGGTCGTTGCGCAGGTCCTTCACCACGCCGTTGCGCACCACTGCGAGGAAATACATGGCAAGGTACCTGAAGAGGTTTTTCAGGAAAAAAAGCGTGACGATGGTGATGCAGATATAGATCAGTATTTTCTCGTTGCCGTACCGTTCGAGCAGCTGTCCGCAATAATAGTAGAAATTGTCCTTGATCGCATTGATCTCCATGCGCATCGGGGGGGCCGAATCCGGAATTTCCATGCTGTGGAAGAGCATCTGCAACACCGGGATAAACAGGGTGAACTGGACCAGCGAAAAGAGAACCGAAAGGATGTTGAACACCACGTTAAGCATGGCATAAACCCAGTAAGGGCCTGCATAACGCAGAATTTTGAAAAATCTTTTCATTGGCGCAAAGATATAGGATTCACTTGGAATAATTTATATCTTATGTGAAACAGGGCTAAAAAGGAGTGCTTAAAAGCCTTACCAGCCATGAAAGGGCTGCATATAACAGGGTAACTATGTAACAAGGTGACTGGTGACTCGTTACCAGTCACCTTGTCACCCGTCTGCAAAATGTTAAATAACCTTAAATCTCCACCCGTTTTTTCCTATACAAAGCTAATTTTTAATAGTTTTGTCAGATGCTTAGAATCAGAATAAATAGTGTTTAACAGTTCACTCCATGATTAAAAATGTATTGGTCGCCAACCGGGGCGAGATCGCCGTCAGGGTGATGCGGTCGTGCCGCGAGCTTGGACTTGTGACCGTGGCGGTGTTTTCCGACGCCGACCGCCAGGCCATGCATGTGCGGTACGCCGATGAAGCTTACTGCATCGGGCCGCCGCCATCGCGCGAAAGCTACCTGAACATCGATGCCATTATAGGGGCCGCGAAAAAGGCGGGCGCCGACGCCATCCACCCGGGATATGGGTTTCTTTCGGAAAATGCCGGCTTTTCAGAGCGCTGCAAAGCAGAAGGGATCAAGTTCATCGGGCCCGACGCCTATGCCATCAGAACGATGGGCGACAAGATCACCGCGCGGCAAACCATGATCGCTTCGGGGGTGCCGGTCGTGCCGGGAACCAAGGAGAAACTGACTGATGAAGTCAAGGCAGTTGAAGTCGTCAAGGAGATCGGGTTGCCCATCATGATCAAAGCATCCGCAGGGGGCGGCGGCAAGGGAATGCGGCTGGTAAAAAAGATGGCGGAACTGATCCCCTCGCTGCGCATGGCCAAATCGGAGGCCATGAACGCCTTCGGCGACGACGCGGTGTACATCGAGAAATACATCGAATCGCCGCACCACATCGAATTCCAGATACTCGCCGACCAGCATGGCAACGTGGTGCACCTGTTCGAGCGCGAATGCTCTATCCAGCGCCGCCACCAGAAGGTGATCGAAGAGACACCATCGCCGCTCATGACGCCCGAACTGCGCAGGGAGATGGGGGAGAAGGCCGTGGCTGCCGCCAAAGCGGTCAACTATGAAGGGGCCGGTACCATCGAATTCATCGTCAACGACCAGCGCGACTACTACTTCCTCGAAATGAACACCCGCCTGCAGGTGGAGCATCCTGTCACCGAGCGTGTCGTGGGTGTCGACCTGGTGAAGGAGCAGATCAACATCGCCAACGGGCTGCCGCTTTCTTTCAAACAGGAGGAGCTGCAGCAGAACGGCCACGCCATACAGTGCCGCATCTATGCCGAGGACCCCGACAACAACTTCATGCCGAATCCGGGCGTGATCAAGCACATCACTGTTCCGCTGGGGCTGGGCGTGCGTTACGACGGCTATGTGTACGAAGGGTACGAGATCCCGATGCATTACGACCCCATGATCTGCAAGCTGATCACCTGGGGCAAGACGCGCAAAGAGTCGATCGCCCGGATGCGCAGGGCGTTGTACGAATACAAGATCACCGGGGTGAAAACCTCGATCAAGTTCCTGGAGCGCATCATGGATGCTCCCGCCTTTATCGATGGTAATTACAACACCCATTTCATCGAAGATAACCACGCGCGGCTCTTCACCACGAAACTTTGCGGCACCGAATGCGAAGACATGGCCATCATCGCCGCTTTCATCGATTACCTCGACAAGCTTGCCGAGATCCAGCCGCCGAAATACACTGAAGAGCTGGGCTCCAACTGGAAAGACTTTGGCCGCAAACGGAATGTTTTACGATTATAAACGAACATCATGGCATACGAAGTAAGTATTGAACACCGCACGGCCAAGGTAGAACTGCTCAACAGGTCCGGCCACAAGGCGCTCATCAAGGTCGACGACTTGAAATACGACCTCGACATCGTGGAAGTGGAGAACGGGGTTTATTCGATCCTCTACCACGGACATTCCTATAATGTGGAACTCATCCGGGGTGAATCAAGCAAAAAGTTCATCGTGAACACCTTTGCCAAAACCTTCAACGCCGAGGTGATCGACGCGGAATCGAAATACATCGCCAACCGCAACCAGGGGATGGAGGTGGAGGGTTCGAACCAGGTCGCGTCGCCCATGCCCGGGAAGATTGTTAAAATCCCCGTGAAGGTTGGCGACACCGTGGCCGCAGGCGACACTCTTATCGTGGTGGAAGCCATGAAGATGCAGAGCGAATTCAAAGCCACCGGCGACAAGATCGTACAGGCGATACTGGTGAAGGAAGGCGACACCGTCGATTCGCACCAGGTGATGATCAAACTTGAAAGCCCGTCCGCTTGACCTCCTGTCTGCAATTAAACCCCTGACCAAAATCAACCGCATATGCAAACCATAGAAGACCGTTACCGTTTTTTCGAAGACAGGAACCGCAAAGCCGAGTTGGGCGGCGGCGCCGAGAAGATCGCCAAGATCCATAAGAACGGCAGGATGACTGCCCGTGAGCGGGTGCTGACCCTGCTGGATGTCGACACGTTCGTCGAAATGGACAAGCTGATCATCCACCGGTGCCACGATTTCGGTATGGGGCACAACAAGGTGCCCGGCGACGGCATGGTGACCGGCTACGGCAAAATCGACGGGCGGCTCACCTTCGTTTTTGCCCAGGACTTTACCGTGTTCGGCGGTACAATGAGTCGGGCCAACGCCGACAAGGTGGTCAAGATCATGGATATGGCCATGCGCATGGGCGCACCGCTCATCGGGCTCAACGACTCGGGGGGCGCACGCATCCAGGAGGGGGTTGAAAGCCTCGCCGGGTATGCCGACATTTTCTACCGCAATGTGATGGCTTCGGGCGTGATCCCGCAGATTTCGGCCATCATGGGGCCCTGCGCCGGCGGTGCGGTCTATTCCCCGGCCATGACCGATTTCATCTTCATGGTGAAGGAGTCGAGCTACATGTTCGTCACCGGTCCCGAGGTGATCAAAACAGTGACCCACGAAGAGGTGACCATGGAAGAGCTGGGCGGTGCCATGTCGCACAACACCAAGAGCGGGGTTGCCCATTTCGCCGCAGAGAACGATGAGCAGATCCTGATGATGATCCGCGAACTGATGAGCTTTTTGCCGTCGAACAACATGGAAGATCCGCCTACACAACCCTGCACCGACGATGTGATGCGGCAGGATGAGAAACTGCAGATGGTGGTTCCCGCCGACCCGAACAAGCCCTACGACATGAAAGATATCATCACCACGGTGGTGGACAACCATAACTTTTTCGAAGTGGCGCCCCACTATGCGCAGAATATCCTCACCGGGTTTGCCCGCCTGGGCGGTAAGCCGGTGGGCATCGTGGCCAACCAGCCTGCGTTCCTGGCCGGGGTGCTCGATATTAATTCATCCATCAAAGCTGCGCGGTTTGTAAGGTTCTGCGACTGCTTCAACATCCCCATCATCACCTTCGTGGATGTTCCGGGGTTCCTGCCAGGCACCAACCAGGAGTTCGGCGGCATCATCAAGCACGGGGCCAAGCTGCTCTACGCCTTTTCAGAAGCCACCGTGCCGAAGATCACCCTGATTACGCGGAAAGCATACGGAGGAGCCTACGACGTAATGTCGAGCAAGCACATCGGCGCCGATGTGAACTATGCCTATCCCACGGCCGAAATCGCCGTGATGGGGCCCGAAGGCGCCGTGAACATCATACATAAGGGGAAACTCAACGAGGCCGACCGCCTCGAAGCCGTTGACCATTACCGCCAAACCTTCGCCAACCCATACAAGGCGGCCGAACTGGGCTATATTGACGAGATCATCTTTCCGCGGCAAACCCGAACCAAGCTGATTCAGGCGCTGGAACTCACCCAGAACAAAAGCAAGACCAACCCCCCGAAGAAGCACGGGAACATACCGCTGTAGGGGAATGACGAACATTCCCATATTCGTAAATTAATGTCTACTCCGGCGATCCATTCTCAATCCAGCAAAACAACAGGTGGATCTGCGTATCCGTGAGCATATCTGCATCCTGTGGCATTTTCTTGTAAAAAGGCTTGTGCTGGATGGCGCCCATGAAGTTCTTGTTTTTGCTGGCAGCAGCCGACCCTGAATAGGTTGAAAGATCTATCCCTGCTTCAGCTTCACCGGCGCCGTGGCATCCCGAACGGGCACAGGTCACATCCAGGATTGGTTTGACATTTTGCGTATAGGTTGGGGTATAACCGCTGCAGTCATATTGAACAGTATGCTTGCAGCTGCAGATCATGGCCAGGAGAATGATGGTGAATATAGGGCGGAGGGTTTTCATATTTGAGCTGATTGATGAAGCATTATTTTACACGTGCTAAAGTAATCAAAAATTCGCAATCATGGGTCATGGAAAACTTCGTAACTTTGCTTCTGCCATGAAATTTTACAAATTTTATATCCTTGGGATTGCTCTTGCTTCCCTGTTCCCCGGTCTGCTCATGGGGCAGGAGGCCCCGTTTCGCCAGATGATTCCGGCTTATTCCGCCAACGCCAGGGCATGCGACTCTGTCGTAGCCATGAAGGTTCCCCTGCTTAAGCTTCCCGCGGAGTACCGCCACCGGGCGCTGCCTGCGGTGGTGGATAATTCCAAAAACGATTACTGGCCGGGGATCCAGGACCAGTATATTTTTTACAGTTGCCAGCAATACAGCGGGGTGGCTTATGTGTTCGGGTACGAGATCAACCGGCTGCGCGGCACGCCCGGCTGGTACTGGGAAAACAGCTATCCGGCCCATTACACCTGGAACTTCATGAACCAGGGCGATCGGTTTACGGGGGTCAACTTCCTGCAGAGTTTCGACGTGATCAAACAGCAGGGGCACATGACGATGGATGATTACGGGTTTGACACCGCAACCTCAGTGCTCGGCTGGATCAGCGGGTATGACAAGTATTACCGGGGGATGTTCAACCGCATCAGGCAGGTGTACGCCATCGAAGTGAACAGCACCGAGGGGATCAACACCCTGCGGAATTACCTGTACGACCATCTCGACGGGTCGCCAACCGGCGGAATCGCCTGCTACACCTCCAGCAGCGGAACGCTATATAACATGCGAACGCTGCCGCCAGGAACTGCCGAAGCCGGCAAGCATGTGATCATCAGCTGGCAGTCGGATCCGGTGCACGGGCTGGCGGTGGTCGGGTACAATGATTCCATCAGGTTCGACGTGAACAAGGACGGACAATATACCAACAACATCGACATCACCGGCGATGGCACCGTCGATGCCCGCGACTGGGAAAAAGGGGGCTTTAAAATTGCCAACTCCTATGGCAACTGGTGGTCTGACACCGGTTTTGTATACGCATTGTACCGTTCATTCGCCCTCAATTACGACCAGGGCGGCATCTGGAACAACCGGGTTTACGTGGTGGAGGCCGACACGGCTTACCATCCGCTCCTTACCCTCAAGTCGACCCTGCGCTACAATGCCCGCAGCAGAATCAGGCTGCTGGCCGGTGTGAGCACCGACACCCTTGCCACGAGGCCCGACCACGTGATCGGGTTCCCGGTGTTCAATTACCAGGGAGGCGAACATGCCATGCAGGGATATGATACCATCGCTGGTGCCGATTCCATTGAGCTCGGGCTGGATGTAACACCTTTGCTCAATTTCGTTCCACCGGGGCAGGCGGCCCGCTATTTCTTCATGGTCGAAGAGCGCGACCCGGAGCATACCGGCGAGGGAGCGATCGCGCATGCATCATTCATCAGCTACCAGGGGAGCCCGGTTGAAATTTCCGCGAACAGCCACGACGTCATGATCAATGACAACAACACCGCCCTCGTTTCGGCGGTGGCGGCAGTTCAGAAACCGGCTGTGCAGATCGTAACGTCGTCGCTGCCGCCTTATAATCCGGGGCAACCCATGCAGGTTCAGCTGCAAGCCACCGGCGGACGACCGCCGTACGATTGGTCGTTCGTTGAAGCCTATCACCAAAAGCCTTCCAACGCCCCCGAGCCGCTGATTGCAGGAAACTCCATCCAGGTGTACCATCCCACAGAAACGTTCGCACCGGTCGCCCTGCCCTTCAGCTTCCCCTTCTATGGGAAACAGTTTGATTCAATCTATGTGAATTACTTTGGCTTCATCGCCTTTACGCGGCAGAATCTCCCTTCTCCTTATATTACCGATGAAACCGGCATGATGCGGATGTTCCCGCTGATCGCCCCCTCTTTTTCGCAGCAATATACCTACCAGGCCAATAAGAACGACGGTATCTGGTTCCAGGCTGATGCCACCCGCGCCATCATACGCTGGAAAGTGTCGGTTAACGCCTACGTTCCCGGTTCAGTCGACGATTTTGCCCTGATACTGTACCCCGACGGCCGGTTTGAAATCTGCTACGGCACGATGGATAACCAGGGATTCGTGCATACATTTTACAAAGGGTTCTCGAAAGGCGATGAGCAGAATTATGATATTCAGACCCAGTGGAATGCCAATGAAACAGCGGGAACCAGCTACCTGTTTTACCCGCCCGTTGTTCCGGCGGGTATGACGCTCAGCAAGTCGGGACTCCTCACGGTCAGTGAGGCCGATCCCTCGGTCATCTACGGATTGCAAGTTCGTGTGGCCGACGCCGGGAGAATTTCAGACACAAAAGTGCTGATGCTATCAACCGGGCTGGAGGTGGTTCACGAACTGATCTGCGGCGCCGAAGCGCGGCTGCAGGCAGGCCATGCGGCGTCGATGAAGCTGATGGTGACCAACCGCAGCAGTCTCCCGCTTCACAACCTCGCCCTTTTTCTGTGGTCGGCTGATCCGGCCCTGCTGGTCACCGACAGCCTGTACACAGTGCCTTTGCTGAATCCAGGGCAAACGCTCACCATCCCATCGGCGTTTTCGTTCAGGCTGAGCCACGCCTTGCCGAGCGGCTACCCGGCGATGCTTGTGCTGCAGGCACAGAGCGTGGCCGGTTCGTGGAAGAAGGAACTCCTTTTCCCGGTGGCCGCCCCTGAACTTGGGATTGAAGCGCCCCGTGTAGCCGATGGATTAAACGGACGGCTCGACCCGGGCGAAGTGGCCGACTTGGTGGTCACGCTGAAAAATACAGGCACCTTGCAGGCGCAGAACCTGCAGCTGAAGCTTATTTCCGTCGGTGCGGATGTTGCCATCCTGTCGGCGCCGCTGATCGCAATCCCTAAGGTGGAGAGGTTTGCTGCCGACGAATTTCATTACCGGATCAAGGCTTCACGGGATGCCGATCCCGGGAGCGAAGCGCTCATGCAGCTCATGTTATCCGATTCATCGGGGGTGCTGCAAACCCTTGACTTCACCCTCCGGATCGGCGCCAGGCCGGTTGCGGTGGTAAGCCTGTCGGGTTCCAAAGCTTCGGCGCTTGCCATGTGCAAGGCGCTCGACAGCCTGAAGGTCGCGTATGACTCGATTTTCATACTGGAGTTTGATTATAGCAGGTATGCCAGTATCTTCCTGATTCTCAACACATCGAATGGTGGGGGCTTCTACCTCAACCAAACGGTTAGCACCGATCTTGCCGCCTACCTGCAACATGGAGGGAACCTCTACCTGGAGAGCTATTATTCATGGTATTATTACAACCAAACGGTATTGATGCCCATGTTTCAATATACCACACGGAGAATTCCCGGCTATTTTTACACCGGAGTAAGGGGCTTGCCTGGCACGTTTACCGATTCGATGTCGTATGACTATACATCTCCCTTCAATGTTTCCGTTTTCACGCTTGAGCCGGTTGTGCCCGCGTATGCCACGCTGACCAACAGCGACAGTGTGCCAAAGAACCTGGAGGTTGTGTATGATGGCAGCGGCTATAAAACCATCGGCACCATGGTTGATTTCAGCATGCTGAGCGGCACATCGCCGCCCTCAACCCAGGTCACGCTGATGCAGCGCTACCTTGAGTTCTTCGACCTGAACACCGATGGGCCCTACCCACTGTTTCACGCCGCCGCGACCTCGGTTTGCCGGGGGTGGGAGGTGACCTTCACCGATGATTCATTCGATAGCATCACCTCACGGAGTTGGGAGTTCCAGGGCGGAATCCCCGCCGCCAGCAGCGATACGAACCCGGTGGTAAGGTACGACAGCAGCGGCACCTTCGATGTCAAACTGACGGTTTCCAGTGGCGCCCGTACCAGTACCATTATGAAACAACAATACATACACGTGGGTCAATGTTCAGGGGAAGCAGAATTGAGCCGGGAGCCAGCCCTTTTCAGGATTTTCCCGAATCCCGCAGCCGAAGAGGTTACCATTGAATTGAACCGGTCGGTCAACGGGAATTGTAAACTTATGCTCCTTGATCTCACCGGGAGGAAGGTAAGGGAAGTCCGGCACCAGTTTTCACTTGAAAATAAAGTTGTGATGGATCTTTCCGGGTTGAAGAAAGGGCTGTATTTTCTCAGCATTCGGGCTGGAAATGAGAGTTCGACGCAGAAGCTGATCAAGAACTGATGCCTGGTTGGCACGCGTCACAGACGCGCGCCAATGGACGCGCGCCAAGTCAACCAAACCAAACATTTACTACCTTTGACGTTTATTTACCATTGCAACCCATGGCTGAACTAAAGCAACAGATCGAAGCATTTTCCCAAGCGTTTTTCGAGGAGGTTGTCGCGATCCGCAGGCATTTTCACATGAATCCTGAATTGTCGTGCGAAGAGTTCCAAACCGCTGAATTCATCTGTAACAAGCTCGATGAATATGGGATCCCTTATCAGCGCGGCATTGCAGAAACCGGCGTTGCGGGCCTTATTGAAGGAACCAATCCTGCGTCACGCTGCATTGCCTTGCGGGCCGACATGGACGCCCTGCCCATCAGGGAGGAAAACAGCGTGGAATATCAATCGGTCATACCCGGCAAGATGCATGCCTGCGGGCATGATGTACACATGGCCTGCCTTCTTGGCGCCGCGAAGATCCTCCATGCACTGAAAGATCAGTTTGAAGGCACCGTGAAGCTCTTGTTCCAGCCGTCGGAAGAATCGTACCCCGGCGGGGCGGTTCGCATGATCGCTGAAGGGGTGCTGGAGAATCCGAAGCCTACGCATGTCATTGCGCTGCATGTGATCAACACGCTCGATGCAGGTGATGTGGGCATGAGGCCCGGGGCCTATATGGCTTCCACCGACGAAATATTTCTCACCGTGAAGGGCAAAGGCGGTCACGCTGCCACGCCATCGCAGGTGATCGATCCGATCCTCATTGCTTCGCACATCATCGTTGCGCTTCAGCAGATTGTGAGCCGCAACGCCGATCCCGTGGTACCCACGGTGGTTTCATTCGGGAAAATCACCGGTGAAGGGCGAACCAATGTCATCCCCGATGAGGTGAAAATAGAGGGCACCGTGCGCACCTACGACGAAAAATGGCGTAAGGAGGTGCACCAGCGCATCGAACAGATCGCAGTAAGCCTGGCATCAGGAATGGGAGGGAGCTGCGAGGTGAAGGTTTCGCACGGATATCCATACCTGTATAACGATCCGGCGCTTACCGGAAAACTTAATGCGCTGGCATCAGAATATCTGGGCGCAGATCACGTTAAAATACTTGAGCAGCGGATGACGGCCGAAGACTTTGCCTATTTTGCCCGGGAAGTGCCATCCTGCCTGTTCCGGTTAGGCATTGCAAATGAAGAAAAGGGAATCAGGTCGAACCTGCATACCTCAACCTTCGACGTAGATGAAGAGAGCATGAGGACAGGCATGGGGACGATGGCATGGTTTGCCGTTAACATGCTGCGGGACAAAGAATGATGAATATGCGAATGATGAATATGCGAATGACGAATATGCGAATTTTGGTCCTGTTTTTTCTTTTTGTTTTGCCAGGGCTGCTCAGGTCGCAGGAAATAAAGACAGCCACACCGCCGCTGCTGCCGTTTCAAACGGATGCGCCGAAACCCGGGAATGAGGAACAACTTGCCTTGCAGTTTTACCAGAACCAGGATTTTGCAAAAGCAGCTGAAATGTTTGAGCAGCTTTATGAGCAAAAACCGTCACAGTACTATTACCAGTACCTGTTGTATTCACTGGTCGAAATCAAGGAGTATGGCAGGGCTGAAAAGCTGATTAAAAAATCCCAGAAGGCCGAACCTGAGGCATTCAGGTACACGGTCGACCTGGGCTATGTGAGTTACCGCTCGGGAAACTCCGAGAAAGCGAAAAAGCTTTACGAGGAGGCGCTGAAAAAGCTTGGACCGAGCCAGCAGCAGATCTTCGACCTCGCCAATGCCTTCATCACCCGTGGCGAGAATGAGTATGCGATACGCACCTACCAGAAAGGCAGGCAGCTGATGAACAACACCTATCCATTTGGTTTTGAACTGGCCAGCGTGTACGAGCGCATGGGCGATTTCAAGAGTGCGATGGAGGAGTACCTGAACATGCTCGATTTCAGCAATACTTACCTCAAGACGGTGGAGGACCGGATCCAGATGACCCTGTCGTTCGATGTAAACAACGAGAAAAACGAGATCCTGCGCAGGACCCTGTTGTCGAGGGCGCAGAAGAACCCCGATAACACGAATTATGCAGAACTGCTGTGGTGGTATTCGATCCAGCAGAAGGAGTTTGACCTGGCGCTCATCCAGGCAAAGGCGCTCGACCGCAGGTTCAAGGAGAACGGCGACAAACTGGTCTCCCTGGCCGGCCTTGCCGTGTCGAACGAGCAGTATGATGTGGCCATCGATTGTTACCAGTACATCGTGTCGAAAGGTGCGACATGCACCTATTACGATATAGCCCGCCGCGAACTGGTCAACACGCGTTACCTGAAGATCGTCGCCGAACCGGCCCCGTCCAAAACGGAGTTGGAGATCCTGGAGAGGGAGTTTTCTGCCGAACTGGCCTATTACGGCGATGACCCCGCGAATATCTCAGTCATAAGGAACCTGGCGCACATCAAGGCATTTTACCTTGGAAAAACAGGCCAGGCGATCAGCCTGCTGAACGATGCCATTGAACTTACGGGAGTGCCTCACGCCGAAAGGGCGAAGTGCAAAATCGAACTGGCCGACATCCTGCTGTTCACCGATGATGTGTGGGAAGCCACTTTGCTATACCAGCAGGCATATCAGGATTTCAAATACGATGTGCTGGGGCAGGAGGCTAAGTTTAAAAATGCAAAACTCTCCTTTTACATCGGCGAATTCAGCTGGGCCAAGGCGCAGGCCGATATTCTCAAAGCCGCCACGTCTAAGTTCATTTCCAACGATGCCATTGCCCTGTCGCTGCTGATCAGTGAAAATTACGACCCCGACAGCAGCACCATTGCTCTGTCGATTTACGCGCATGCCGACTTGCTCAGCTACCGCAATGAAAACGAGCTGGCGCTGCAGTCGCTCGATTCCATTCCCCGGATGTTTGGCGACCATCCCATTTTGCAGCAGGTACTGTATAAAATGGCGGAGATCATGGGCAAGATGGGGAGCTATGCAGCATCCGACAGCCTGTTGCGGCAGCTTGTGAAAGAGTATCCCGACGGCATCCTCGCCGATGAAGCGCTCTTTCAGGCAGCATCCCTGAATGAAAAGCAACTGCGCAAGCGGGAGTTGGCAATGACGCTCTACCAGGAATTGCTCGACAAATACCCGGGCAGCATCTTCGTTCCCGATGCACGGAAAAAATTCAGGATGTTGCGGGGGGATATATGATCCGACCCAAAAAACACCTCGGCCAGCATTTCCTTCGCGATGAAAACATCGCCCAACAAATCGTCGGCTGCCTGAACCCGGAATATCCCCTGGTGCTGGAGGTCGGCCCCGGGATGGGGGTTTTAACCAAATATTTGGTTGGTAATAACAACGCGTGGTTCATGGAAATCGACCGCGAGGCCGTCGAATACCTGAAAACCGCATTTCCCGGGATTTCAAACTGCCTGATCCATGCCGATTTCCTGGAGTATGACCTGGGCGGTTTTCCCCCTGCCACGGATCCCGCATCCGGGATGCAGGATGCTGCCTCCTCCGAGCAGGCCGGCGACCCGCTCTTCCTGCCAAAATTCACCGTCATCGGTAATTTTCCCTACAACATCTCCACGCAGATCCTGTTTAAAGTGCTTGCCAGCCGCGACCGGATCCCTGAGGTGATCGGCATGTTCCAGAAGGAGGTCGCCGAGCGCATCGCCTCGCCGCCGGGGAGTAAGAGCTATGGCATTATCAGCGTGCTGCTCCAGGCATTTTACAACATCGAATACCTGTTTACGGTGAATGAAACGGTTTTTTATCCCCCTCCAAAGGTCAAGTCGGCCGTTATCAGGCTGCGCCGCAACAGCACCATGAAACTTGACTGCGATGAAGCCCTCTTCACGAGACTGGTCAAAACTGCCTTCAACCAGCGCAGGAAAACGCTGCGCAATGCCATCCGTTCCATGCTGCCTGCCACCGGCATCCCGGAGTCGGAAATCCTCGCAGGATATCTGAACCTGCGCGCCGAACGACTGTCGGTGCATGATTTCGTCAGGCTTGCACAAGAAATTTCTACCTTTGCATAAATTTCAACTGCCGGATGAAAAAAGATCAGCTCCCGAAAAAACCAACACCCACTGTCAGCAAGATTGCCGGCAAAAAAGCCGGAATTTCAAAAACCCTGAACATCATTCCAAAGGTTTCAGGCAAGGCAAACCGGTATTTCATCTTCGCCCTGTTTCTATTTGCGTTCATTTTATACGGCAACACCGTGTTAAACAAATATGCCGTTGACGACAACCATGTAACCAACAACGAGGTTGTTCAGCAGGGGTTCAAGGCCATCCCGATGATTTTTTCAACCCGGTACTTTTCACAAAAAGGCAACGTCGGCTCCGCCGCATCCGATTACAGGCCTATAGTAAAGGCCACATTTGCCATCGAACACCAGTTATGGGGAAGTAAACCCGGCGTGAGCCATGGAATCAATGTTTTGATTTACTGGGCATTGTCGGTTCTTTTGTTTTTCACCCTTAAACGGCTCCTGTTCAATTACAATATCTTGTTCCCATTCCTGGTAACCATCCTCTTCATGGCGCACCCCGTGCATACAGAAGTGGTGGCCAGCCTGAAGAACCGGGATGAGATGCTTGCGTTTATATGCGGATTGGGAAGCCTCTGGTTCATGCTTGAATATGCTGAAAAGCTGAAAACGGGTTACCTCCTGCTGGCTTCGGCTCTTTTTTTTATCGGATACCTTAGCAAGACCTCCATTCTTCCTTTCCTTGCCCTGATCCCGCTTGTTCTCTATTTCTTCACCCCGCTGCCGGCGAAAAAAATCGCACTGGTATTCCTGGGCCTGCTTGCCGTAATTATCCTTGCGCTGCTGGGGCCGAGGCTTTTCCTGCCCCCGATCGAGCGGTTCAACTCGTACATTGAGAACCCGCTCTATTTTGAAAAGAGTGCATGGATAAGGCTCGGCACCGGGTTCGCCTCCCTGTTGTTTTATCTCAGGATCCTGCTGTACCCGCATCCGCTGCTTTACTATTACGGCTTTGACATGATTCCCGCTACCAACCTGGCCAACTTCGGGGTATTTCTTTCCATCGCGGTTTATGTGGGATTGTTCAGTTATGCCGTCATGAAATTCAGGGAAAGGCACCTGCTGTCGTTCGCGATCCTCTGGTTCCTTGTTGCCATAGCGATGTATTCCAACATAGTGGTTCCGGTGGTTGGCATCGTGGGCGAACGGTTTGTATTCAACGCCTCCCTGGGTTTTTGCCTCGCCCTGGTATATTTTATTTTTAAGATATTCAAAACCGAGCCTAAAAGCCTGACCATTGAAATGGATTCAAGGCTGAAGATACTTGCCGTGCTGTTGCTGCTGCTGCTGCCGTATACCGTGATGTCGGTTTCAAGAAACCGCGACTGGCGCAATGTATTCGACTTGTACCGCCACGACATCAAATCGCTGTATAACTCCTCCAAGGCCAACATCGATTATGCGGGGTTCCTGATGGGCACGGTTTACCAGGATCAGAATTTCCTGCGCACGGGCAACCTCAACCAGTTTAAATACCAGACCATCATTAAACATTTCAGGCGCGGGCTCGAGCTTTTTCCCGACAACTACCAGACGATCAACGACCTGGGAACCGTTTACCTCTTCATGGGCAAAAATTACGATTCAGCCACCTACTTTCTGCAAAAGGCTATCGCGCTCGACTCCACACTGCAGCCGGCGTGGGTGAACCTTGGCATGGCCTACCGTGAAATGAAGCAGTACCCGAAAGCCATCGCATGCTACGAGCATATCCTGAGAGAAAACCCGAACCAGGTCAAGGCCGTATTCGCCCTGGCCAACGTATACAACGACATGGGCGAATTCGACCGTGCGGTCAAAATGAATGTGGAGATGATGAAGGCCTATCCCCGGCTTGAGATGCCTTATGTGAACATCGGCAACTACTACATGCTGAGGAAAGACACCGCAACAGCGGTGAATTACTGGGAAAAGGCAGCTGCGATAAATCCCAGTTTCGAACTCTGCGTTCAGCTGAATGCACTTTACCTGATCAAGGGCGATGATGCAAAAGCTGCCTACTATTACAACCTTGGCGAGCAGATTGCCAAACAAAACCGGTGAAAACCCACCATTTCGCCATTTCGCCATTTCACCATTTCACCATTTCATCATTTCACCATTTCACCATTTCACCATTTTAAAACCTGGCGCTTAACTTGAGATTGAATGTTCTGGGCGTCAGGTAATTCGGCACGGCATATTCCGTTCCGTTGATGTCGGTAACCCAGAGATAGGAGATGGTATTGCTGAACTGCAGCAGGTTGAACACATCGAGCGATATCCACAGCGATTCAAAGGCCCGGAGCGGGTTTTTCGCCGAAAAATTTGTCTGCGGCCCGATCAGTTGCTTTGACAGGCCGATATCCACGCGCCGGTAGGGAGGCATACGCAGGGTTTGTTTGCTTCGGGGCGAATCGGGCGGTCCGAAGGGCAGCCCCGATCCGTAAACCAGGGTAAGATTCATTTTCCAGGTCGGGAAGCCGGGAATGTAATCCTGGAAGAAAATGGCCAGGTTTACCCGCTGGTCGGTAGGCCGCGGGGTCCAGGATCCCTGGAAGTACTCTTCGGTTTTAAGGAACGACAGGCTTGCCCATGATTCTGCGCCTTTTACAAATTCGCCGTTTACCCTGAAATCGATGCCGGCTGCATAGCCATGGGCGTCGTTTGTGCCGTAGTACCTGATCTTCATGTTGTCGATCTCGTAAGGGATGAGATCTTTGATATATTTATAGTAGGTCTCCGCAACAAATTTAAATGGGCGGCCCCAGGCCTTGAAGTAGTAATCACTGCCGGCGACTACGGCTATGGTTGTTTGCGCCTTAAGCCCCGGAACGATATTTCCCTGGAGATCGGCCATTTCGCGGAAAGTCGGCGGCTGGGAATAAGAACCGGCAGAAAGCCTGAAAACAGTTTCATGCTTCCAGTGTGGCTTGAACGAGAGGTTCGCCCTCGGATTCAGCAGGAACTGACCATTGAAATCATAATAGATGGTGCGCAGTCCTGCCGTGAGGGCGATGTCGTTCTTCTGGTTTTTAAAGGTCCAGGTGTCCTGCAAAAATGCTGAGAGGCGGTTTGTGGTCACGGTATTCTTGTTGCTGAGGAGGTTATAGATGATAAAATCCTGGTGGGGCGGATCAGGCGATCCGAGGATATCGGGAGGGCGGGGAATAGAGTAGCCGGCAGAGTCCTGCAGTTCCCATTCATTGATGGTGTAATCGAAATTCTCGTGCTGGTATTAGATCCCCCAGGCCATGTTGCTGATTGATATTTCCCAGATGCCTCGGTGTTCAACGTTATATACCTTGCCATCGAGGTAATTGCGGGCATGCTGAAGGTATGATCCCACCCCCATGATCTCGGTGATCTCGCCCTGGCTGCTGCCCTGGAAGACTTCCAGCTTTCCGAGCCAGTATTCGGCAGAAATATCGAACGTTTCCGCCTCATAGGTCGTGTAGGTTGAAGAGATCAGCTTCAGGCGGATGTTCGGCGCCGGCTTGTAGGTGAGGGTTACGGCCGAAAGCCAGCTCTGGTAAAGATCCGACTCACGCCCGTCGAAGTACATCTGGATCCGGTACGCTTCGTCGAGTGTGCCGAAGTTGGTCTCCTGCGACTCGGGCGTCAGTTTGTAGGTATTGTCGGTGAAGGTTCCCAACACAGAGATCTCCCACTGCTTGCTGATCTCATAGTTAAGCATCCCCTGGATGTCGAAAAACAGGGGTTTGTAATTTCCTTTGGTATCGAGGCCCTGGAGGAGATAGGTGGTGCTTTTATAGCGTGTTCCAAGGAGATAGGAGAGCTTTTTGGTGAACATTCCCTCCACGTGGGCCGAAGCGCCCAGCAGGCTGATATCGCAGGAGGCGGCAAAATCAGATGGCTTTTTATATTTTATGTCAAGCACCGACGACATCTTGTCGCCGTATTTTGCTTCAAATCCGCCTGAAGAGAAAGAGATGCCTGATACTAGGTCGGGATTCAGGAAGCTCTGTCCCTCCTGCTGTCCCGACCTGACCAGGAAAGGCCGGTAGATTTCGATGTCGTTCACGAACACCAGGTTTTCATCAAAGTTGCCGCCGCGCACTGAATACTGGGAGCTCATTTCGTTGCGGGAGGAGACCCCCGGCATGGTTTTTATCAAATCTTCTACGCTGGCATTGATGGTGGGGATGAGGGTGAGAACCTTCGGATCGAGTCGGCTGAAGGTGTTTGTGCGCAATTGCTGGTCTTTGACTTCGATGGATTCAAGCTGTGTGGATGCCTGAATCAGCGTGTAGTCTATCTGCTTCCGCTCATTCTCGGCAACCCTTACCTTGAGCGAATCGGACTCATACCCGATATAGGAGAATAAAATCACAATATCCTGGTTCGCAGGAACTGACAATTCGAATTTTCCGTCCTTTGCTGTTGTCGCCCCGGCAGTAGTGCCTTTTACGGCGATATTGACAAACTGCAGCGGCTGGTTTTCCTGGCCTCTCACCACGCCCGATATAACACCTTGCTGCGCAAAGGCCGATGAAACGGACAGGAGCAGGAACAATAGGGCGGTATATGCAGTTTTTTTCAAGGCAGGATGTTATTTCAGCCGTTCTTTCTGGGACCTGAATTTTCCCTCTTTCCAGGCTTTGATGAATTTAGCCCATGCAAAAGGGTTTAAAATGCTGATGGGCTGCTGCTGCCCGAAATAGTATAGCTTGCTTGTCTGGTTGTCGATGTAATTCCGATAGTTCATGGAGGCATCCATGGGATAATTTTCGGCCATCATACGGATGTCGGCAGCAAGCAGGTTTTTACGGGCAATCTCAAGGTCGTCGTCCGGGATTTTTAACTCAATGAATGCCCGTTTGAATTCTTCGAGGGTAGGCCACGGAAAAATAATGGCCTCCGCCAGCGTGAGGGTGTCGGCCCGCATCAACTGAATGAGCGAATATCTTTGTTTCGTAATGGTGTCGGGGATGATGAAAGAGGCCGGCTTGAATCCGACCGCCGTGAATACGACGGTATCCTTTTTATGAGCGACAAAGGAGAAATACCCGCTTACATCTGTCGTTGTTCCGCGATGGCTGGAGATGTCGAGAATTTTTGTGTAGGGTACCGGATTTAAGCTGTCGGCGGTGATGGTCATGCCCGAGAATTGAATCAGGCTGATGTCATCGTTTAGATCCTGCGCCTTTAATAAATTACCGGAAAGAAGGAAGATGAGTGTTGCAACCAAATACCACAGGCTCTTTTTCATTCTCGGCTAGTTGTTCATATGATATGATAACGTAAAATCGCCAGGCTTATTTTGTTAGGTTAAAGGCAAAAAAAATGCTGTTACATCGGTAACAGCATTTTTACCCATGAAAAATACTTACTTGGTCAGGTATCCTTTTTCCCGCGCTTCCTTGATGCACACATAAACGCCTTTTTTGTTCATGTGACGCAATCCTTCAGCAGATACTTTTAATTTTATTTCGCGGTTTTCCTCCTCTACAAAAAATGTCTTGCTTTGGATGTTCGGACTGAACCAACGTTTTGATTTCTTATTGGAATGAGAGACTTTATGCCCTTTGATTGCAATCTTTCCGGTAATTTCACAAATCCTTGCCATGGCTATTCTTATTAGAATGGTATTTCAAAATGGAGTGCAAAGATAGACCTTTTATTTTAAATCACAAAGAATCTTCTGAAAAACAATTTTAATGGGCGCGTGTCTGCGACGCGTGATCGGATTGGCGCGCGCCTGCGACGCGTGACCCTACAACAACTTCCTCCGCAACATGCTCAACGCCTGCAACGCCGTGCGGCGTATGTTTCGGTCGCGACTGTCGCCGAAAAGAAAATGCGACGCGAAAACTTCATCCGGCGCGGCAATGGCAATCCATGTTGTTCCGACTGGCTTTTCAGGGGATCCGCCATCAGGCCCGGCGATTCCCGAGGTGGCGATTGCGTAGTCGGCATCGAATCTCGACTGCAGCGAAATAGCCATTTCAGTGACTACCTGTTTGCTTACCGCGCCATATTTTTCGATGCTCTCAGCGCGCACCCCCAGAACATGCTCTTTGATGGAGTTGGCATAGGCGACGACCGATCCTTTATAATATGCCGAACTTCCTGGCACCGAGGTGATCATCTGTGCGATGGCGCCTCCGGTGCAGCTTTCGGCGGTGGCGAGGGTGGCCTGTTTCTCTTTCAGGAGTCGCCCGACGATCATCTCAAGGGTTTCATTGTCATACCCGAAAAAGTAGTCGGGGATCAGTGCCTGCAATTTCAAAATTTCCGCATCAACCTGCCGGCGCAGGATCCCCTCGTTTGCCCCCTCGCCCGTCAGACGCAGCCTGACGATGCCGGGCTGGGGAAGGTATGCCAGCTTGATGCCTGCAGGTAATGAATTCTCCCACGATTCGATTTGTGCTGCCAGGAATGATTCTCCGATTCCTTGCGTCAGCAGTGTTTTATGATAAATGAAGGGGGTCTTGAAAATTCCTTTCAACAGCGGGATCACATGCTCGGTCATCATGGCCTTCATCTCAAACGGCACGCCCGGCATGGATACGAAAATTGTCTTCCCCCCGCCAGGGCGCTCCTTCTCGAACCACATGCCCCGGGCTGTTCCAAGTTTATTGGGGATGCCGGTGCAGCTTTCAGGGAGTTCGGCCTGTTGCCGGTTGAGTTCAGTGACCGGGTAGCCGCGGCAGGCAAACATCGCCTCCACATCGCGGTAAGCCGCCTCATTGAATGCAAGGCGGGTGTTGAAATATTCGCAAAGGGTGTGCTTGGTGATATCGTCTTTTGTGGGACCGATGCCGCCTGAGATCAAAATAATTTCTGCCCGTTTTTCTGCGTCGGCAAGCGCCTGTAAAATGTGGCTGCGCAAGTCGCTGATCACGGTAAACTGAAATACCCTGATTCCCGAAAGATTCAAATGCTCCGCCATCCAGGCAGCATTGGTGTTGACAACCTGGCCGATCAGCAGTTCGTCGCCGATGTTGATAATCTCTGCATTCATCCTGCAAAGTTAGTTAAAATGGCGTTGCAAGGTTATTGGTTATGGAGGGGTACATCCCCGACGGATTGCCTTATTTGTTACCTTTGTAAAAAAAAATCATGCCTTCACTCGCAGCTCCGGATCTTATCGTAAACAACAATGGCAGTGTTTACCATATATGCATGAAGCCCGAAGACCTTGCCGATACAGTGATCGTTGTTGGTGATCCGCAACGGGTTTTCGATATTTCCGAACATTTCACCGGGATCGACCATCGCGCCTCCAACCGCGAATTTGTTTCGCAAACAGGATATTACCAGGGAAAGCGGATCACCGCCCTGTCGACCGGGATCGGTACCGACAATTGTGACATCGTGATGCATGAACTGGATGCACTGGCCAATTTCGACCTGCAGACCAGGAGCCAGAAGCCGGTTCACCGATCTCTGACCATCATACGCCTGGGAACCTCAGGCGCTATTCAGCCCGATGTGCCGGTCGACAGTTTCGCATTGTCGACCCATGCCGCCGGCCTGGATAACCTGCTCTATTTTTATAAAGGAGCACAGGCGATCATCGACCACGAACTTACCGATGCATTCGCGGCATACGCGAACTGGCCGAATGAGTTGTCGAAGCCCTACTTTATCAAAGGCTCCGACCGTCTGGTCGAGTTGCTCAGGCCGGGATCTGTGGCGGGCATCACGGTTACGGCACCCGGGTTTTACGGTCCCCAGGGCCGCTTCCTGCGGCTTCCGCTCACCGACCCCGACATGGTCACGAAACTCCGGAATTTCAGGCACGACGGGCACCGCATCGTTAATTTCGAGATGGAGACCTCCGCAATATACGGTCTTGGCAAACTGATGGGACATGAAACCGTTACCATATGCGCCGTCATTGCCAACCGTGCAACCGGCGATTACAACCCTGACCATAAAACCGCGGTAAACAAACTGATTGCCATGGTGTTGGATTGCATTACCCATCAACCATGACCCGACCCCCCGAAAATACCACCCTGGCTGCCCTGATCAACCTGTTGGATGAACCGGATGAAACGGCATACGACCTGATCCGCGAACAGGTATTGTTGCAGGGAATGGATGCCATCGAACCCTTGCAACAGGCCCTCGAAAATACGTTCAACACTACTCTGCAGGAGCGCATCCAGGCCCTCGTCAGAACATTGAAACGGGATGACCTCGCGCAAGAATTTTCAAACTGGCTGAATACCGGCTCCTCCGATTTGCTGAATGGATTCATCCTGGTAACCAAAATCGGGTACCCGGAGCTGGATGAGAAAGAGGTCATTATCAGGGTCGAGCAGCTGAAGATGGACATATGGATAGAGCTTCATGAAAACCTGACAGCCCTTGAAAATATTAAAGTGTTGAATCATATACTGTTTGATATCCATCATTTCGACGGAAACAAGAGCGACCTGGCCGCGCCTCAGAACAGCTACATCAACACGCTGTTTGAAAGCAAGAAGGGGAGCCCTTTATCCCTGGGGATGCTTTTTATCATCCTGGCGCAAAAACTGGGGCTGCCGGTATATGGTGTAAACCTGCCGCAGCATTTTATCCTGGCTTACCTCACCGGCACTGTGATTGAGAATCCCGGGGAGCATGATGTGTTTTTTTACATCAATCCTTTTAACCAGGGAGCCGTGTTTACACGGCGTGAAATAGAATTGTTCATCGGGCAGATGAAAATCAAACCGGAAAAGTCGTTCTTTACACCCTGCAGCAATCCCGACATCATCCGGCGGTTGATCAACAACCTGATATTCTCGTACCAAAAAACTGGCGATACCGAAAAAATTGAAGATTTAGAAACCCTCTTAACTGCGTTCGAATGAAAAATACCCTATACACTGTTTCACTGATTTTACTTTGCCTCGGGCTTTCAAGCTGGGGATCGAAGGGGCACCGGAAGATAAGCCAGAACATGGCCGCCTGCCTGCCGGCCGAAATGTCGTTCCTGAAACCAACCTGGACCAACTATGTGATGTCCCACGCCTCGGATGCCGACTACCGTAAAGACCAGGACCCCGACGAGAAACCCCGCCATTACATCGACATCGACAACTACCCGGTTTTCATGCAAACCGGCCGCATCCCACAAACCTATGATTCCGTTGTGGCAGAGTTCGGCGTTGCCTTCGTGATTGACCAGGGGGTGCTGCCGTGGGCTGCCATGACAACCTTCGACTCCCTGAGAAGCTGTTTTCAGCGGCTCGACTGGAACAGGTCGGCCATGTTTGCTGCCGACCTTGGTCACTACGTGGGCGACGGGCACATGCCCCTGCACATAACGAGGAACTATAACGGTCAGTTCACCGGACAGACCGATATTCATTCGCGGTACGAGTCGACCATGGTGGCCAAATATGAAACGCAGATTGTTTACCCTGCCGATCCGGCACAATTCATCCCGGAGGTAGGTCAGTATGTATTTGATTATCTGTACGCTGATTATGCGTATGTTGACAGTGTTCTGCTGGCCGATATCTATGCCCGAAATCTTGCCGGAGGCGTGGGCTCAGATGCCTATTACCAGGCCTTATGGGCGAAGACTGGCGATTTTACCAAATTGCTGATGCGGAACGCCTCTGCATCGCTGGCCAGCCTGATTTACACAGCCTGGGTGCAGGCGGGAAGCCCAATGATGTATCCCAACGCGATTGCCGAACAGGATAACCCCGATCATGCGCGGCTCCTGCCGGTTTTTCCGAACCCTGTTTCGCAAACTGTCAGTTTCCCGGTCGTAATTCCACAAAACACAGCGCCAATCGTCCTGCAGATCTACGATAATGCCGGAATCCTGAGAGACACCGTGCTCAACCGCACCATGGCTGAAGGGTATCATAAAATCGACTGGGATGTAAAGGGGTATGCCCCCGGTATCTACTATTGCAAATTAATCTCCGGAACTGCAACAACTGCTCAACGATTCATCGTAATCCGCTAGGCTCTTCCTGGCCTCCAGCCAGTTCAGGATGTTTTTTTCCACCCTGGCAAGGATATTATCTGTTTGCGACCGGTTGAATTTTTCTCCTGTGATGCCTTCATAAAGCTCGATATACCGATCGGATATCTCCATGATCCAGGTGTCGCTCATCTCCGGCACTTGCTGCCCCTCTTTGCCCATGAACCCATTGGCCATCAGCCATTCACGTACGAATTCCTTCGACAACTGACGTTGCTGCTCCCCGTCGGCCTGGCGCTGTTCATACCCGTCGAGGTAGAAATATCGGGATGAATCAGGCGTGTGGATCTCATCGCAGAGGTAGATTTTTCCATCAGGCCCCTTCCCGAATTCATATTTGGTGTCAACAAGAATCAGCCCCTTCTGAGCGGCCATCTCTGAGCCACGGTTGAACAGGGCGCGGGTGTATTGCTTGATGAGGTCATATTCCGCTGCCGGGATCAATCCCTGCGCCAGGAGTTCAGCCTCCGTAATATCCTCGTCGTGGCCCTCGGCCGCTTTGGTGGTGGGCGTGATGATGGGTTCGGGGAACCGCTGGTGCTCTTTCATGCCATCGGGCACCGGCACACCACAAATTTCGCGGCTGCCTTTTTGATAGGTGCGCCATGAACTCCCGGTAAGGTAACCGCGGATGATCATCTCAACAGGGTAGATCGTGCAAAAGCGCCCGATGGTCACATTGGGATCGGGGCTGGCGATCATCCAATTGGGGCAGATGTCGGCCGTTGCCTCCAGGAACCTGGCGGCGATCTGGTTCAGCACCTGTCCCTTGAAGGGAATCCCCCGCGGCAAAACAACATCAAAAGCCGATATCCTGTCACTGGCAACCATCACCAGCAGCTCATCGCCGATATTGTACACATCCCGCACTTTTCCTTTGTAAAGGCTCTTTTGCCCCGGGAAACTGAAACTGCTTTTAAGAAGTACATTCGTCATATTTTTTTTATTTTCACCATTTCACCATTTCACCATTTCACCATTTTCCTATTTCCCTTCCTCATTCCCATACGCATCAATGATCCTGCTAACGAGCTTATGCCGGATGATGTCGGAACGGTCGAGGTAAACAAAGTCAATTCCGGGGATATTGTTCAGAATTTTTTGAGAGTGCACCAGTCCGCTCACCTGGTTTTTAGGCAGATCGATCTGGGTGATGTCGCCTGTTACGATGAATTTTGCAGAAGCGCCCATGCGGGTGAGAAACATCTTGAGCTGGCTTGGGGTGGTGTTCTGGGCTTCGTCGAGAATGGCAAAGGCGTTGTTGAGGGTCCGTCCGCGCATGAAGGCCAGCGGGGCTATTTCGATCACGCGCTCTTCGATATATTGCAGGAGTTTTTGTGTTGGCAGCATGTCGCCCAACGCGTCGTACAGGGGCTGCATGTACGGGTCGAGCTTCTCCTTCAGGTCGCCCGGCAGAAAACCCAGGTTCTCGCCTGCCTCTACGGCCGGCCGGGTGAGGATGATCCGCTGTATCTCTTTGTTTTTTAGCGCCCTTACTGCCATGGCAACCGCAGTGTAGGTTTTGCCGGTGCCTGCAGGCCCGATGGCAAAAACCAGGTCGTTTTTAAGACTGCTGTCGACAAGTTTGCGCTGGTTGGCTGTTCGGGCCCTGATGAGCATGCCGTTCTTGCCATGAACCAGCACATCATTCTGGCCTTCGGTTGCCGCAGCCTGGCCATTTGACTCGGGGTTCAGCAACAAGCCGATGTCAGTCTTTGTCAGCCGGCCAAACTTTTCAAAATGGAGCAGGAGGGAGGTGAATTTTAATTCAAATTCAAGCAGGTCCGACTCTTCTCCGTAGGCTTTGACGTAGTTATCCCGCGAAATAATCTTAAGTTTTGGGAAGGCATTACGGACCATTTCCAGGTTCTGGTCATTGGGGCCAAAAATATCCAGCGGATGAACGGATTCGATGTTTATTAGTTTCTCACTCATGAAATATTTATACCTTTGAATACGCAAATGTACAAATATTTCCATGGCAATAATTACACTGACAAGCGATTGGGGGCTTAAAGATCACTATGCCGGGGCGGTCAAGGGGGCGCTGCTGCGGTTGCTGCCCGATGTGCAAATCGTTGACATATCGCATACCATCCCTGCATTCGACTTGAACCAGGCTGCTTTTATCGTACGTAATTTTTATCCGAATTTCCCCGAAGGAACGGTCCATATCCTGGCTATCAATACCGATGCAGCCATTGAGACACCGCATACGCTGGTATACCATCACGGCCATTATTTCATCGGTGCGGATAACGGGATCTTTTCATTGATATTCGATGACTTGCCTGCTAAGATCATCGAGATTGACATTATCCAGGACAGCGATTATTTCACCTTTCCTTCTCGTGATGTTTTCGTGAAGGTGGCCTGTCACATAGCTGGTGGCAAACCCCTTGACGAACTTGGCCACCCCAAGGACGGTCTTCTACAGAAAATGGCCTTTCAGCCTGTTATACAGGGCGATATGATCAAGGGGAAGGTCATCTACGTCGACAATTATGAGAATGCTTTTGTCAACATCACCGAGGCGCTGTTCAACTCCATTGTCAGGAACCGTAAATTTGCGATTACGTTCCGAACGGCGAATTACAGCATCAGCCAAATCAGCAAATCTTACAAGGATGTGAGCCCGGGCGTCATGCTGGCGCTGTTCTCCAGCAGCGGGTATCTTGAAATCGCCATCCGCGAAGGCAAAGCGAGCAGCCTGCTGGGCTTGAAGATGGACCAGTCGGTGATTGTTGAACTGGAATAATTCTGATGCATCAAACGTACCAGCCCAGCATCGTTGATTATTCCCGTTACATTTCGCGCCAGGTACTATAAAATCTTCAGATCAAATGCGATTTGAAGCATGAAAAATAGTAATTTTGCACGCCAATAATCAAACCGCAGATGCTGACGCTTTTCATTAAAGAGATCAACGGTTTCCTGAACTCGCTCATCGGCTACATCGTCATGGTTGTTTTTCTCCTGATGAACGGGCTTTTCCTTTGGGTTTTTCCACTGGAGTTCAACGTGCTTGACTTCGGATTTGCCGGGCTGGACGGTCTGTTCGTCATTGCGCCCTTTGTCTTTCTTTTTCTCATCCCGGCGATCACCATGCGTTCATTTGCCGATGAGAAAAAAAGCGGCACCCTTGAACTGCTGATGACCCAGCCCATCAGCGACCTGCAGGTTGTGATGGCAAAATATTTTGCCGGTGTAGTGCTGGTCATGATTGCCCTGCTGCCCACCCTGGTTTACTACTTCTCGGTGTACCGGCTCGGGCTCCCCCCTGGAAACCTTGATTCAGGCAGCATCTGGGGATCCTATATCGGGTTGTTTTTTCTTGGAGCCAGTTTCACCGCCATCGGGATTTTTGCCTCATCATTGACCGACAACCAGATTGTGTCGTTCATCCTGGCTGTCTTCATCTCCTTTTTCCTATACATGGGGTTCGAGTTTGTCTATACATTCCTGGTTTCCGGTAAAATTGGCCTGATGATCCAGTCGCTGGGGCTTAATGCGCATTATTCATCCATGAGCCGCGGCGTGATCGACACCCGCGACCTGGTATATTTTATCAGTGTAACCGCCATATTTATCCTGCTGACAAAGTTGTCGCTGGAAACCAGGAAATGGTAAGAGCAGGACATGACCGATAAACGAAAAAATATCAAAAGAGGCAATATAACCGGCGTTCTGCTGGGGGTTGCCATCGTTGTCCTGGTGAACATCATTGCCGCCTATGTCAATACCCGCATCGACCTTACCGCTGAAAAACGATATTCCCTTTCGCCGGCAACAAAAACACTGCTCAGGAAACTCGATGACGTGGTTTTCTTCAAAATTTACCTGTCGGGCGACCTCCCTCCCGGGTTCCAGCGATTGTCGAATGAAACCCGTGAGATGCTCGATGAATTCAGGGCCTACAGCGACCAGGTACAGTATGAATTTGTAAATCCTTCAGAAAATTCCAACGCCAAAGACCGGAACGATACCTATCGGTTGCTTGTAGAGCGCGGACTGCAACCCACCGACCTGCGGGTCACCACTAAAGAAGCCTCTTCGCAACTTATTATTTTCCCGGGTGCCATCGTGTCGTACCGCGGACGGCAGGTGCCGGTTCAATTGCTGATGGCCCAGTTGCAGCAGGATCCGAACATGGTGCTCAACACTAGCATACAGTCGCTGGAATACAACCTGGCGAGCGCCATTAAAAACCTGGCTACGGCTGTCAAACCGCGGATTGCCATCATCGAAGGTCAGGGCGAGCTCGATCAGATGGAAACAATCGACCTGCACAACTCCCTTTCTGATTTTTACAACGTTGACCGTGTTACGCTGAACAATAAAATTCCCAGCCTGGCGATCAGGCTTAAAACCGACTCTGCAAACGATGTACTGGTTAACAAATACCGGGCGATCATCATCGCCAAGCCCACCAAACCGTTTGACGAGCGCGACAAGTTCCTCATCGACCAGTTTATCATGCGGGGTGGGAAAGTTCTGTGGCTGATCGATCCGGTATTTGCCAGCATGGACAGTTTGCAGAAGTACAATTCCACGATGGGAATTCCCAACTATGTGAACCTTGAAGACATGCTGTTCAACTATGGAGTTCGACTGAATGTTGACCTCGTGCAGGATATGAATGCGCTTCCTATTCCCGTTAAAACCGGGCAAATCGGCAATCAGCCTCAGTTTGATTATTTTAAATGGTTTTTTTTCCCTGTGCTGATGCCCTCGATCAACCACCCGGTCGTCAATGGACTGAATGCCATCAAGACCGAATTCCTCAGCACCCTCGATACGGTAACAGCGCAGGGCATCAGAAAGACCATCCTTCTCGAAACATCGCAGTATTCGCGAACTGTCAGCGCCCCGGCCCTGATCGACCTTGATATTTTAAAAAAGCAGCCAAATGAGCGGATGTTCAACAAGGGCCCCCTGCCGGTGGCTGTATTGCTCGAAGGAGAATTCGCCTCAGCTTTTCTCTTCCGCATCCCGCCCGAACTTACCGACAATCCTGCACTGGACTTTAAACCAAAGAGCAAAAAAACAAAGATGATCGTCATCGCCGACGGGGATGTCGTAAAAAACCAGTTCCATTATTCTCAGGGATACCCCCTTCCGCTTGGATTTGACCAATACACCAAGCAAACATTCGGGAACAAGGACCTTGCCTTGAACGCCGTGAATTTTTTATGCGATGATTCAGGCCTGATTTCAGTTCGTTCCCGTGAATTGAAACTCAGGATGCTCGACACGAATAAAATTGCAAAGCAGCGCCTGTACTGGCAATTGCTGAATATTTTACTGCCAGTTCTGTTCATTGCGGCTTTTGGCATTGTAAAATACAGGTTGCGTAAACGTGCCTATGCAGGGCAGGTTCGAAAAAGCGGATTATGAAAAAAAACAGGACTATTTTTATTGTATTTATCGTGCTGGCGCTGGCCGCCTTTTTATTGTGGCTTACCCAGTCAACCACTACATTCAGGCGTTCGCTGAGTGAATTTAAACTGGATGACTCTGCCTCCGTCACAAAAATATTCATGTCGGATAAGAACAACAACATGGTCACCCTTGCCCGGAACGGGCCGGGGAAATGGACCGTGAATGAAAAATACAAGGCCCAGAACCTCAGCGTCGACCTGCTATTGAAAACCATGGTCGATATTGAAGTGCAGCAGCCAGTAGCCATCGCTGCACACGACAACATCATCAAAGAGCTTGCGGTCAATTCGGTAAAGATTGAAATCTATCAGCAGGTGTATCGCATCAGCCTGTTTGGATTGGTCCGCTGGTTTCCCCATGAAAAGCTGACGAAGGTCTACTATGTGGGAGGGGCGACCCCCAGCAACCAGGGCTGTTTTATGCTGATGCGGAATTCGGACGATCCATTCATTGTTTCGTTGCCGGGTTTCAGAGGTTTCGTATCGCCCAGATACAGCCCGATAGAGAAGTACTGGCGTGATTACAATGTTTTCAGGAAAACAATACCTGAAATTGCCTCGGTACGGGTGGAAATTCCCTCCACACCTGATTATTCCTATGAAGTCAGGAACAATGGCAGAAACAAATTCGTATTGGTTTCACTGATGAATAACAAGGAGGTGGTGAATTATGATACGCTCAAGCTCCTTAATTTTTTATCGGGCTTCAGGAGCCTGAATTATGAAGCCATCATCACCGACATGGACAAGGTGCGGAAAGATTCCATCCTCAGCTCCCCTCCATTTATCATTATCACCCTTACCGATACTGCAGGTGTAAGCAAAACGATAAAAACCTACCATAAAAAAGGACCCGACGGTCAAACCGACCTGCAGGGCAACCCTCTCCCATATGATATCGACAGGCTCTATGCAACTGTAAATGACGGGCAGGATTTTACCCTCATCCAGTATTTTACATTTGACAAAGTGTTGCGGCCAATGCCATTTTTTGTAAAGAACGGTGTCTCAAATAAATAAAACGGTCATCACTGCCGGCATCACCATGCCATGAACAAGGAAATAATAAAATATATTGGCGGCCGGTTTATTCCCGCCCTGGTCAATATTGCCGTGATTGTTCTTGCTGTACGTGTTCTCGGCCCAGTCGAATATGGCAGGTATTCCCTTCTCCTGTATGCAGCATTGCTTGTCATCACCCTGAGTTTTCACTGGGTGCAGGTGAGCATCCTCAGGTTTCTCTGTGGAATGACGCGTGAAACAAATGTGGTCATGTCCCGTTTTTTCGACCTTACGATATTCAGTGCCCTGTTTTCAACCCTGACTGTGGTGCTGCTGGGGATTTGGTATTTTCATCTTCCCCTGACAGAGCTATTGCTGGTCGCACTTTTTGCCTTTCTCAGCCATTTCTATCTTTTTCATCAGGCCATCCTGCAGGCATACAACAGGTCGGTGCGCACAGCAATCCTCGAAGGCTCGGAGCAGCTTCTTATCATGCTTGTACTGGTTGCAGGCCTGTTTTTCTTTCACTGGAAATCTTCGGCCGTGCTGTTTGCCTCCTTGGTAATCGGACTGGCAGGCGTGTTGACCCTGAGGGCGCTTATACGCGTTAAAGGACTCGTCAAGGTTGACCTGAAGCATCTTTACTGGGATTCGCGGTTTTCTGCCAAAGTGATCGAATTTGGTTACGGGATCACGTTATGGCTGTTCCTGTCGCACCTGCTGATGGCCATCGACCGTTTCATCATCATGGAGTACCTCGGTTACGACAAAGCAGGGACCTATTCGGCACTCAAAGACCTTATATTCAAGTGCATCACGGTGGCAAATTTCCCTATCTATATTTCATACCAGGCCAAGGTGCTGAACCATTGGAATAGCCGTCACCGGAAAAATGCCTGGGATGCGATTAAGGAGGCGCTCAGTTTTGAGATGCTTATTTTCATCATTATTTTCATCATTTTCATGGTTTTCAAGGAAACGCTTTTTTATAAGGTGTTGAATCTTCCTGAACTGGATGAATGGCTCATCTACCTGCCGATGTTGCTTGCAGCTTTTGTGTGGCAGATTGCCTTGCTGCTGCAGCGGTTCCTGGAACTTTCGTATAAGTCAGTATACATGCTCGCGGCAATCGGGATCGTCGTGCTGCTCAACCTGGTGCTGAATGCGGTATTTGTCCCCTCTTATGGATTGCAAGCCTCCTCCCTGATCCTGTTGTTTACCTCCCTGATCTACGCAGGGTTTGTTGCGGCGCGCTCATACATTGCCGGGCGACGTCTCGCCCGTGAGTAACCGGCCATTTTGTCCAGCAGAAAAATTCACAGCGATTTGGGTTTAAAAAAAGCAGGGACCCGGTTTCCCGGGCCCCCGCCTCAATCAAAATGAACTGGTCAGTTCTTAAACAAGACCCTGGGCCATCATGGCATCAGCTACCTTCACGAAACCACCGATGTTGGCTCCCTTCACATAGTTGATAAATCCGTCGGGTTCAGTGCCCCATTTCACACAATTCTTGTGAATGTTGATCATGATGTTGTGCAAACGGGTGTCAACCTCTTCGCGGGTCCATGATAAGCGCATGGAGTTCTGAGACATTTCAAGACCGGAAGTGGCTACACCGCCGGCATTGGCTGCTTTCCCCGGACCGTAAAGGATCTTCTTCTCGATATAGATCTCGATCGCTTCAGGTGTTGAAGGCATGTTGGCTCCTTCGGAAACGCAGAAACAACCATTGGCCATGAGGGTCCTGGCGTCGTTGCCGTCGATTTCGTTCTGGGTTGCACTCGGAAGGGCGATGTCGCACTTCACTTCCCATGGGCGTTTGCCGGCTACGAAGGAGGCTTCAGGATATTTGTCGCAATATTCCTTGATCCGTCCGCGCTTCACATTCTTCAGGTGCATGACGTAGGCCAGTTTTGCTTCATCGATGCCCTTAGGATCGTGAATATAGCCTTCAGAATCGGACATGGTAACCACTTTACCACCCAGCAGGGTAACTTTTTCGGTAGCATATTGAGCAACATTTCCGGATCCGGAAACAGTTACGATTTTGCCTTTGAAATCAAGACCACGGGTTTTGAGCATCTCTTCGGCAAAATAAACCTGGCCGTAACCTGTAGCCTCAGGACGGATGAGGGAACCGCCCCAGTCAAGGCCCTTTCCGGTAAGAACGCCGGTGAATTCATTGCGCAGTCGTTTGTACTGGCCGAACATGAAACCGATTTCACGGCCGCCAACGCCAATGTCGCCCGCAGGTACGTCAGTATCAGGGCCGATGTGACGCTGCAGTTCACTCATGAAGCTCTGGCAGAATGCCATTACTTCATTATCGCTTTTTCCTTTGGGGTCAAAATCGCTGCCGCCCTTGCCACCGCCCATAGGCAATGTCGTCAGACTGTTTTTCAGCACTTGTTCGAATGCAAGGAATTTCAGGATGCCGAGGTTCACTGTCGGGTGGAAGCGTAAGCCGCCTTTGTAAGGTCCGATTGCGCTGTTCATCTCAATCCGGAAACCACGGTTGATCTGAATCTCACCTTTATCGTTCATCCACGGCACGCGGAACATGATCACGCGTTCGGGTTCGGCAATCCGTTCCAGGATCTTTGCCTGCTTGTACTTCGGATTTTCTTCAATGAAAGGAATCAATGATTCAGCAACTTCCATTACTGCCTGGTGGAATTCTTTTTCACCCGGATTCTTGGCGATAACCTTGGCCATGAATTCGTCGAGCAGCTTTTTTAACATGTCGTTGTTCATAGTTGATGGATTAAATTAATGATTGAGTGTTGTAAATAAGTAGGATGTGAAATAATTCACAATATTAAGTATTTTTTTTGAGAGCAACGGCGAAAAACACAGAATTTATTTTACAATTATTTAAAATTCAATGATGTAAGAAATATACGTATCTAAAATACGTATAATACGTACATTGAACGTGAAAAACACTTACCGGGAATACCGAAACTGCATACAGCAAAAATAAATTTAAATAGTTATGTAAATTTTATGTGGATTCAAATAAGTTTCATATATTTGGGAAATATCTGATACCTATAATGCCATGGTAGGACTATTTGCAATAGATGATCATTTTCTGATCATAGAAGGATTATACAAAGCTTTCAGCCCCGAATCTGACGAGGTCGGACTGGTCGGTTCGGCGAATGACATCGAGGAGGCCATGAAAAAAATTCCTGAAACACAAACGGATATTATCGTCCTCGACCTGTTTATCAATGATACCGATCCGGTATCAAATTTCAGGCGGCTGCGCAGTGCATTCCCTTCAATACCCATTGTAGTGCTTACAATGGAGGATTCGCTTCGCTGGCAGGTTAAAATGTTTAAACTGGGCGTGATGGGATTTCTGAACAAGTCAGAGAAAAAAGAGACCATGAAAAACGTTTTTAAGCAGGTTGCATGCGGCAACCTGGTCATGCCCTATGAGGTATCACAGGCCATGATACCGAAACAGGCTGCTTCCAGGTAGTCTTGCCACCCGATTTTTGAGGTAAAAAGGATTTTGAAAAGATGAAAAGATTGTGCTAATTTTGAGCCCTTCATCCGATGATACCTCATGCTGCCCACCGACGACAACAATAAGACCGGGAACCTTATTCCCGAACCGATCGATTTAACCCAACTGGTTTACAATAACCGGGAACGTCTCAAGGAATTGGCCGCAATAAATGATACCACGGCCATCATCAAATCAGGGAAGTCAATCCCGGAAACCCTGCACGAAATTTGCCAGATCCTCCCCCGGGCCTGGCAGTATCCTGAATTTACCGTGGCCAGGATACGCTTTGAGGAGATGGAATTTACCACCCCCGGCTTTTTGGAAACTGCCTGGAAGCAGGAACAGCCTTTCGACACCATCGATAACCTGGCTGGAACCATCACCATCTGTTATCTGAACGAGTTCCAGAATTATGATGAGGGCCCTTTCCTGAAAGAGGAACGCAACCTGGTCGTGAACCTTGCCAGCCTGGTCGAAGGCTATCTCAATGGCGTGAAAGGCCGCGAAGGCCGGTATATTACACGTGAACGGCTGAAGGAGTTGACAGCGATCAATCAAACGACAGCCATCCTTCGCACCGGCAAGCCGATTGAGGAAGCCCTGCACCAGATATGCCTGATCCTGCCCAGGGCCTGGCAATACCCTGAATATACCGTTTGCCGAATCAAATATGGCAATGTTGAATTGAAAACGCCCGCATTTCGTGAAACGGAATGGTCGCAGAAACAAACTTTCGAAACCATTGATAACCAGAATGGATACATCCAGATTTGTTATCTGAAAGCATTTCAGACCTCTTTCGAGGGCCCTTTCCTCGAAGAAGAGCGCCATCTGATTATCAATTTGGCAAACATTATCACCGGCTACCTTAATTCGATAAAAGGCAAAGCGATACTGAAGAAATCAGTACATAAGGATGCCGGGATCATACCTGCCGATCCGTCGGTACCGGTGAAATACAGCCGCCAGCTTCTTCAGACATTCCTTAACCGCACGAATTATAACCGCGACCTTTACCACGACCTGATGCCTTTTAAAGTCAAGGAAATCCTGCTGGTGGCCAATTTGTACGATGCCTACAGCATCGAGAAGGAGGGCCGGTTTTCAGAACATGTGCTGGGCGAGTTCTATTCACTCAGCCTGAGTACCATGCCGCGCATCACCGGGGTATCTACCTCCGCGGAGGTGATGGAGCAGCTCAATGCCAAACATTACGACCTGATCATCATCATGATCGGCACCGATAAGCAATTTCCGCTGGACCTCAGTAAAACAGTAAAGGATCAATATCAGTATATTCCGGTATTCCTGTTGCTTAACAGCAACTCAGATATTGCTGTTTACGAGGAGGAGCCCGAAAAACTGACCTGGATCGATCGCATCTTTGTATGGAACGGCGACTCGAAAATTTTCTTCGCCATGATCAATTACCTTGAAGATAAGATCAATGTGGAGAATGATACCACGATCGGGATGGTGAGGGTAATCCTGCTGGTGGAAGATTCATCGAAATATTATTCGCTTTACATGCCGATGCTCTACAACATCGTGCTTGAACAGACAAAAAACATCATCGAGGATGTGACCACCGACGAGCTTTACCGCATTCTGCGCCTGAAGGCACGCCCAAAGATCCTGCTGGCGTCAACTTTTGAGGAGGCGATCTTTATTTTCAATAAATACAGGGATAACATACTCTGCCTGATCTCTGATGTAAAGTTCAAAAAGGATGGCAAGCTGAACGATTCTGCCGGTTTCAGCCTGGTCAGGCAAACAAGGAAAGAACTCCCCGACCTGCCCATCGTGCTCCAGTCGTCGGATGAGCACAATGTGGAGAAAGCCTATGAACTCAAGGCCTCTTTTATCAATAAGAATTCTGAAACCCTACTGGTCGATTTCAGGAGCTTCATCACCCACTACCTGGGATTCGGGAATTTTATATACCGCGACAAGGAAGGCGGGCAGATTGCGGTCGCCAAATCGCTTAAGGAGTTTGAAGACCTGTTGAAGACCATCCCCGAAGAGTCGTTGCTCTATCATGCCCGTAAGGACCATTTCTCCCTCTGGCTTATGGCCCGCGGAGAAATCCAGGTGGCCAAGATACTTAATCCTGCCAAAGTCACCGACTTCAGAGACCCCGCATCACTTCGCGAATACCTGTTCAATGTGATTCAGAACTTCAGGAATGAACAAAATATCGGGAAGGTCATCCCCTTTGAGGAATCGGCCATCGCGGATGAACATAACATTCTTGCGCTTACCGAAGGCGCCCTGGGCGGAAAAGGCAGAGGACTTGCATTTGTCAACACCCTGATTTATAATTATGATTTTGCACAGCATGTGCCCAATATCAACATCCGTACACCGAAAACGTCCATCATCGGCACCGATGAGTTTGAGTACTTCCTCGACCGGAACAAGTTGCGGGAGAAGGCGGTCTTTGAATCCGATTACGATCTCATCAAACGCTGGTTTATCGAAGGCAAGCTCACCGAAACCCTGATCCGTAAACTGAAGCTCATCATCAAGAATATCACCAAGCCACTCGCCATCCGATCGTCGGGACTATTTGAAGATTCACAAAATCAGCCGTTTGCCGGCATTTTTGAGACGTACCTGATCCCGAACAACCATCCCGATCCAAGGATCAGGCTCGATCAATTGATGGATGCCATCAAACTGGTTTATGCTTCGGTCTATTCGCCCGTTGCAAAAGGATATATCGAAGCCGTTAACTACCGCATCGAACAGGAGAAAATGGCTGTTGTGGTCCAGGAGGTGGTGGGCCACCAATACGAGGATGTCTTTTATCCCCACATCAGCGGCGTTGCGCAATCCTTCAACTACTATCCCTTTGCCCACATGAAACCTGAAGAGGGTTTTGCGGTGGCGGCGCTGGGGCTTGGGCGCTATGTTGTGGAAGGGGAGAAGGCTTTTCGCTTTGCCCCGATGTATCCGACCCTCGAAATCAATTCAGCCAAAGACCAGTACAAAGGGTCGCAGGTCTATTTTTATGCCGTCGACCTAAAAAAAAAGGATGTAAACCTGCTGGAAGGAGAAGATGCCGGACTGCGAAAACTCGACATTTACGATGCAGAAATGCATGGCACATTGAAGCACCTGGCATCAGTATATTCACTTGAAAATGAGCGTATTTCGGCAGGGTTGCGTGACAACGGGCCAAGGGTCGTCAACTTCGCCGACATCCTGAAATACAACTACATCCCCATGGCCAAAACCATCGAGGTGGTGCTCGATGTGGTGAAAGAGGCACTCGGCTCCCCGGTAGAAATAGAATTTGCCATCGACCTGAACAAGGACGATAATTACAAGGCATCATTTTACCTCCTCCAAATCAAGCCGCTGATCGGAAACGTGGCCGATTTCGTTATTGAAATGGATACTATCCCGAAAGATGACATCCTCCTCTATTCGGAAAAGGAGATGGGTAATGGGATGATTGATTCGATCGACGAGGTAGTTTTTGTTGACCCCGACACCTTCGATAAAAGCAAAACAGTCGAAATGGCCGAAGAGATCGACAAGATTAATTCAGAGATGGGCAAGGCCGGGAAGAAGTATATCCTGATTGGCCCCGGACGCTGGGGCACCCGCGACCGCTGGATCGGAATCCCTGTTGTTTGGCCCCAGATCAGCAATGCCAAGGTGATCGTTGAAACCAGCCTTGAAGGTTTTCCGCTGGATGCATCCTCCGGATCCCATTTTTTCCACAATGTCACCTCCATGAATGTGGGCTATTTCTGCGTTCAGCCCGAATTGTCCGACAGCTTCATCCGATATGAAGTACTGAAACAGCAGCAAAATATCAGGAAGACCAATTATTTTTCAATCGTGAAGTTCGACAAGCCCCTGGTTGTGCGAATGGATGGAAAAAAAAGAATATCGGTCGTAACCTGGCAGCCATTGCAGTAAAATTTACCATTTAAAATAAGAATATATGCGGATTGCACGAATCAAAACGAACAAACCAGAAATCAACGGGGATTTGCTGGATCTCAGCCTCCTCGATCCGATTATTGCCAGGCACAAAGGCAAAAAAGGAAACATGATACCTCTTTTGCAGGGAGCACAGGAATTATATGGCTACATCTCAAAAGCTGCATTTGATAAGCTGTCGAGGGAAACGGGCATTCCGTTAAGCGACATGTTTGGCGTAGCCACTTTTTACGCTCAGTTCCGCCTCAGCCCGGTTGGCAAGAACATCATCAAAGTATGCCACGGCACCGCCTGCCATGTGCAGAACGCAGTGGAGATCACCGAATCGATCGAAGAGGCACTGAAGGTGAAAGACGGGGAAACCACCGAAGACCGGTTCTTTACCCTCGAGTCGGTCGCCTGCCTGGGATGCTGCTCCCTGGCCCCGGTGATGATGATCGGCGACCAGACCTACGGTAAACTCACAGGCAACGAGGCTGTGAAAATCATTAAAAACATCCGGCTGGCTGAAAAAAATTAATAAAATCGTAACTCTTAACTCGTAAACAGATAATATGCCTACAATCGTCACCGTCGGACTTGGAAGCTGCGGCATCGCAGCGGGTGCAAACAAGACCTATGATAAGATAAAAGCACTGAAAGAATCGGATAAGCTCGATTTCATACTCAAGAAAACCAGTTGCGTCGGCATGTGCTACCGCGAGCCCCTGGTTGAGATCACCGATGAAACAGGGACTTACTTGTATGGTGAAGTCGACGCCGACCGCGCCGTCGAAGTCATCGAAAAGCATATCAACCAGCAGGACCCCATCCGCGATTACATCGTGTGCACCGATTTGTTTGATGCCCCGGAAAATGATTTTATCGGGGCGCAGGTGAAAATCGTGCTGCGGAACTGCGGGTATATGGACCCCGAATCCATTGATGAATATGAAACCCGGGATGGCTACAAAGCCATTAAAATGATAGCTGAAGCAAAAACCAGCCGCGAAGCGGTGATCGACACGATTCTCAAATCGGGATTGCGCGGCCGCGGTGGCGGAGGGTTTCCGACCGGCATGAAATGGAAGTTTGCGAATGCCAACAAATCGGCCGATAAATATGTGATCTGCAACGCCGATGAAGGCGACCCCGGTGCATTTATGGACCGGTCGGTTCTTGAAGGCGACCCGCATTCGGTGCTCGAAGGAATGATCATTGCGGCCTATGCCATCGAAGCTACCGGCGGGGTGATTTACTGCCGCGCCGAATACCCTCTGGCCATCAAACGGTTGAACATCGCCATCAAGCAGGCACATGAGAAAGGATACCTGGGGAAGAATATATTCGGGATCGAAGGGTTTAACCTCGATATCTACATCAAGGAGGGAGCCGGGGCTTTTGTATGCGGAGAAGAAACAGCACTCATAGCCTCTATCGAAGGAGAACGCGGAATGCCGCGCAAACGCCCGCCATTCCCAGCCGTTTCGGGACTGTGGAAGAAGCCGACGAACATCAACAATGTCGAAACGTTTGCCAACATCCCCTGGATCATCATCAACGGCGCCGAGGCATATGCCCAGTATGGCACAGAGAAGAGCAAGGGGACCAAGGTATTTGCACTGGCCGGCAAAGTGTGCCACTCAGGGCTGGTCGAGGTCCCGATGGGGATGACCATCCGCGATGTCATTTTTAAGCTGGGCGGCGGCATCAAAAACAACAAAAAGTTCAAGGCAGTTCAGATGGGCGGTCCCTCAGGAGGTTGTATCCCCGAGTACCTGTCCGACACCATCGTCGATTATGATTCGGTCAATGCCACCGGCGCCATCATGGGCTCGGGCGGGATGGTTGTGATGGACGAAACCACCTGCATGGTCGATGTGGCCAAGTTCTTCCTCGATTTTACCTGCAAGGAGAGCTGCGGCAAATGCACCTTCTGCCGCATGGGGACCAAGCGCATGCTTGAAATCCTCGATCGCATTACCTATGGGCATGGCAGGGAGGGAGACCTTGAAAAACTGGAAGAACTTGCATACCAGATCAAGGATAACTCGCTGTGCGGGCTGGGACAAACAGCACCGAACCCGGTTCTCACCACCATCAAATATTTCAGGGATGAATATGAAGCCCATATCAACCACAAAAAGTGCCCGGCCAAAGTGTGCCGACCGCTGCTGACCTATAAGGTGGATGAGGAAAAATGCACAGGTTGCATGGTGTGCCTTAAGAACTGCCCTGTGAAAGCAATTACCGGCGAGCGGAAGCAAACACACTTCATCAACCAGGAGATCTGCACCAAATGCGGGGTCTGCTTTTCAAAATGCAAATTCGAATCCATACTTCTATCTTAATTTTCACCACTATTTCACCATTTCACTATTTCACCATCTCACAATTTCACCATCTCACAATTTCACTATTTCACCATCTCACAATTTCACCATCTCACAATTTCTATCAAATGGCTGACAATTCATTAAACATCATACTCAACGGCAACATTGTTAAAGGCTTTCCCGGCGAAACAATTCTGACCCTGGCAACCCGCCATGGGGTTAAAATCCCAACCTTATGCAACGACGACCGCCTCGAACCATTTACCTCCTGCTATGTTTGCGTGGTAGAGGTGGAAGGTATGCGCGGCCACCAGCCCTCCTGTTCCACAAGGCTAACGGAGGGAATGAAGATCATAACCGACAATGAAGAGATACATAAATCGCGGAAGATAGCGCTGGAACTGATGCTGAGCAACCATTACGCCGACTGCATCGGCCCTTGCAGGCAAACATGCCCCGCAGGTGTTGATGTACAGGGATATATTTCTCTGATCGACAAGGGGCAGTATAGCGAAGCGGTTGCCCTGATCAAGGATACAAACCCCTTGCCAGCCATCTGCGGCCGCGTTTGCGTGAGACCTTGTGAATCAGAATGCCGGCGCAATCTGCTCGACGAAGGCTCCCCAGTGGGCATTGATTACCTGAAGCGCTTCGCCTCCGACTACGACCTTGCCTCACCGGATAAATATATTCCGGACGTGAAGCCGTCAACCGGTAAAAAGGTTGCCGTGATCGGGGCAGGACCCGGAGGTTTGTCGGTGGGCCATTTCATGCAGATAGAGGGACACCAGGTTGATATTTTTGAAGCAGCGCCTAAATCGGGCGGCTGGCTGCGATATGGCATACCCGAATATCGCCTCCCCAATGATATCCTCGACCAGGAGGTGAAGAATATTACCGATCTGGGCGTCAATATTTTTTATAACAAGCGGCTGGGCGAAAATATCAGCTACAAGGATCTCGTATCCAGGTATGATGCAACCGTTCTCACCATTGGTTCGCAAAAAGGGACAGGAGTCGGCTGTGAAGGCGACGAAGCCGGCAATGTTTTCTCAGGGATCGATTTCCTGAAAAACATGGAGATAACCGGTCAGCGGTATGATTTCCGGGGTAAAACCATCGCAGTGGTCGGTGGCGGAAACACTGCCATGGACTGCTGCCGCACTTCAATCCGCTGCAAAGCCGACAAAGTTTATGTAATCTACCGCCGCACCGAAAAAGAGATGCCGGCAAACCCGATAGAGATCCATGAATCGAAGCTCGAAGGGGTGGAATACCTGTTTCTCACCCTGCCTAAAAAGATTAACAAAAATGCCAGCGGGGAGGTCGCATCTGTCACCTGCATTAAAATGGAACTTGGTGAGCCCGATGCATCCGGACGCCGCCGCCCTGTTCCGGTGGAGGGTTCCGATTTCGAACTGGAAGTCGACTACATCCTGGCAGCCATCGGCCAGAAAACCGACGTTGATTTCATCGACGACATCAATGCCAACGCTGTAAATGGTGAGTTGAAGATCAATAAATGGGGAGATATCGATGCCGATAAGGCAACCCTGCAAACAGGGATTCCTTCGATGTTTGCCGCCGGCGACGGGGTTACTGGCCCCGCCACCATTATCGAAGCCATTGCGCAGGCAAGAATTGCTTCCACCAGCGCACACCAGTTTTTGTCGGGGTTGCCCGTTCAGCCGCTCAAAAAACCCTTTACAAGCAGGCGCGACAATTTCAAAAAGCAGGAGAAGGAGTCCTACCTCGGAGGATTTGAGACACAGGTTCGCGAGGAAATGCCTACCCTGCCTGCAGGTGACCGGTTTAATTTCAACGAGGTTGAATTGGGCTATGAAGGCGCTGAAGTTGCTCACCATGAAGCCCAACGTTGTTTGGAATGCGGATGTGTTGCTTTCTTCGATTGCGATCTGCAGAAATATTCAAGTGATTACAATGCCCGGCAAACATCCTTCGAGGGTGAATTTCGGGAATACCAGGTCGATTTTCGCCATCCATATATTGAGATCGACAACAATAAGTGCATCCTGTGCGCGCGTTGCGTGCGCATTTGCCGCGAAGTGGTCGGAGCCAATGCGCTCGGGCTGATCAATCGCGGGTTTCACACATACGTGTCTCCCGGCATGGGCGAAGCGCTACAGGATACGAATTGCGAATCGTGCGGAATGTGCATCTCAACTTGCCCCACGGGCGCCATCACCGAGAATGTATTGTTCAAGCCGGGCCCGGTGCAGTCCCATGCCGTTGATTCCATTTGCAACTACTGCTCGGTGGGATGTACCATTGACCTGCACCACAAAAATGGTTTTGTGCTGGGAGTGACCGGTAAAAACGGGCTCATCAACCGCGATGGAAATATCTGCAAATACCCGAAATTTGGATACGGGTACCTCAATGATATCAGCCGCATCACAAAACCGATGCTGAAGGTCGGCGGGAAGTTTGAAGAGATTTCCTTTGAGAAGGCTTATATGCTTATCAGCGAAAAAATCAGGTCGGTCGGCCCGGGTGAAAATGCCTTCTTTGGGGGCGCAAGGCTGTCGAATGAAGAACTCTACCTGGTTCATAAACTGGCGCGTGCCGGCGCAAAGACCAACAATGTCGGCAGTTTCCATTACCTTGGAAGGGGAGAGGGGTACCGCACTAATTGCGAACTCAATGCCCCTTTTGCTGAAATTGGCGATGCAAGTGCGATTTATCTTCTCGGAACTGAATTGAATAAGGATCATGCGGTAGTCGGATTTATGGTTCAGAATGCTCATTACCTCAATAAAACGCCGGTCATCATGGTAACTGAAAAGGCCGTCAACTCTATGGCGCACAAGGTGAGCCGTCAAACCGTCGTGAAATCCTACTACCATTTTGTCAAGGCTGTAAACCATTACCTGCTCTCGAAAGGACTGGAGAATGCGCTCTTCCTGCGCGACCGGGTTGAGGGTTTTGAAGGGTATAAAGCCATGCTTCTGAAAGAGGATTTCAACACGCTGGTCAAATCGACAGGGATATCATCTGATGAAATTGCAGCCTTCGCCGAAGCCTATAACAATGAAATGAATGCCATCCTCATCTTCTCTGAGAAGGAAGTATCAGGGAATACCTCAAAGGAGCTGTTCAACCTTGCCCGGATCACAGGCAAGTTGGGTAAAACAGCCAATGGACTGATTGCCTTGAAGGAGAAGAATAATTCGCAGGGGCTGTTCGACATGGGCGTAAGCCCGCATCTGGGCATTGGAGGGCAGGAACTTGCCGACCAGGATTATATGAAGGCCCTGAAGGAAAAATGGGGAGTGGCTGAATTGGCCACGGCAGAAACCGACTGCCTGCATGGGATGCTCAACGAAGGGGTGGTCAGCAACCTGTTTATTTTCGGGGAGGATCCGGTGGGTTGCGCCATTGACCGCAAGGCCATCGAAAAAATATTGGCCTGTGCTTCCTTCAAGGTGGTGCAGGATTACTTTTTAACGGACACAGCCAAAGCTGCCGATCTGTTGCTGCCGGCTTCATTCCCATGGGAAACAGGAGGGACCTTCACAAATGCGCAGAAAGTTATCCAGGAATTCGAAAAAGTCATGAATCCCCGCCCCCAGAGGTCATCTTTGGAACAAATCGCAGGAATTCTCAAGGAACTGGGAATCATTACCCCTGATAGACCCTGCGATATTTTCGTGGAAATCATCGCCCTGCTGCCTGCTAAAAAAGAGCATGGCAAACTGCTCATGCGTCCGACCAAAGAAGACAATAACAAACGTCATTATTACCATGGATGCGATGCAGTAACCATGCGCTTTGAAGAAGAGTTAACCCGTAATTTGTAATCCGTAATTCGTAAATCCAATGAGAGAGTTCAACACCATAAATGAGATCCTCGATTTTGCCATCGGGGAGGAGCAGGCAGCCGTAGATTTTTACCTGCAGTTGGCAGTCCAGTCAAAAAACCAGCAGACAAAAAAGATATTCAATGATTATGCGGCAGAAGAGATGCGCCATAAGGCAAATCTTTTAGCCATCAGGGAAAGCGGCAGCTTCAAATTGCCCGATTCAAAGGTAAGGGACCTTAAAATCGCTGAATATCTTGTCGATGTTAAGCCATCGGCCAATATGTCGTACCAGGATGCCCTGATACTGGCCATGAAAAAGGAGAAAGCCGCGTTCAGAATGTACACATTGCTGGCTAACAAGGCAGACGATCCCGAAGTAAAAACGCTGTTTTTAAATCTTGCCCAGGAAGAATCAAAGCACAAGTTGGCTTTTGAGGTGGAATATGACGACTTTATCCTGAAAGAAAACTAAGAGCCAGACCAGGTTGGTTAACTCTTTATTAATTCCAGCACCGATTGAATGACTTTCGCTACATCCTCTTGCGGCATCGGTACATACAAAGGTAAAAGAATGCTTTTCTCATTCAGGTCGCCCGACAATGGCAGGTCATCCTTATAATTCAGATGAGTATATGCCTTTTCTGTGTGCGACAGCATGATGCCCCTGCGGGTTGAAATTCCCCGGTCGAGGAGGTTCTGCATGAGGTCATTTCGTGATATACGACACGAAGGGGTTAAGTAGATGCTGAACGACTGGTAATTTGTAAAATATCCCTCCTTTTCAACTGGTAGCCTGAATGCTTTGACCTCCTTGAATGCGGCAAGATACTGCAAGGCGATTTTTCTTCTCTCCCTGATCAGCCAGTCGAGTTTTTCAAGCTGCTTAATTCCCACTGCTGCCTGGATATCCGTCATCCGGTAATTGTATCCGACCTCGACATGTTCCTCAAATAAGATTTTGGAGGAGAGGTGCCGCTCCCGGTCGTTGATGCTCATCCCATGCTGCCGCAATATCTTCATCCGTTTATGGAAGGCATCATTCGAGGTGGTGATCATGCCGCCATCTCCCGTGGTGATCACTTTTCGCGGATGAAAGGAAAAGCAGACCAGGTCAGCGTGTGCGCCGATTTTTTGCCCTTTGTAAGAGGAACCGATGGCGCATGCTGCGTCTTCAATCAGCAACAGGTTATGCCGGGCGCATAATGATTTAAATGAATCGATGTTTGCCGGCATGCCCATCTGGTGCACCAGGAGGATCGCCTTGGTTTTCGTTGTGATCCGCCTTTCGGCATCAGCAACATCCAGGTTGTAATCTGCATCAACCTCTGCAAAAACAGGAACAGCCCCGGTATATTTGATCGAATTTGCTGTGGCAATGTAGCTCATTGAAGGGCAGATCACCTCATCGCCTTCGCCAATGCCGGCGACGATCATTGCAAGGTGAAGGGCGGTGGTGCAGCTCGAAACGGCCACGGCATACTTCGCACCGGTATACTGTGCGAACTTCTCCTCAAATTCCTGGACCTTCGGTCCCTGGGTCACCCAACCTGACAATACAGTGTCGTAGGCCGCTTTCGCTTCATCCTCTGTAAGATATGGTTTCGCTATAGGAATCATTTCATGCGTTCTTAAGTTGTTGTTTTTCAAAATACCAGGCACTCAGCTCTGCAAGCCCTGCCTCCAGAGTTGTTGCAGGAGAAAACCCAAGCAATTCTTTGGCCTTGCCTATATCAGCGAGCCTTCGGCTTACGGGATTCACCGAATTTTCTTCCCGGTGCTCGGGTTTCATGTTCGAATGATTCACCTTCAAAAATACGTCAAGCAGTTCCTTCAGGCTGGTCTCTTCACAGTTGCCGATGTTGAATGCTTCATCGGTAACGTCCGACCGTAACGCTGCAATATTGGCTTTGGCAATATCCTTCACATATACAAAATCCATGGTGGTTGAGCCATCGCCATAGATGAGCGGGTTACGGTTGTCGCGGATGCAATCAAGCCACTTGATCATCACTTCGGTATATTTACCGTCGGTATCCATACGGGGGCCATACGCATTGAAATAGCGCAACGCCACGTAATCAAGATTATACATGAATTTATAGCTCCTGAACAATTGCTCGCCCCAGAGTTTGGCCGCACCGTAAAAGGTTTGATTGTTATAGGGGTTGTCTGCTTCCGGCGTAGGGAAATGTTGAGCCAAGCCGTAAACTGAAGCGCTTGAACTGTAGATAACCTTTTTTACTTTGTATTTAACGCAAAGCTCCGCCAAGTCGAATGTGGCTTCGAGCATAACTTTAAATCCGGCGGCGGGGTCGGCGGCACAGGCATTGATGCGTAAGGCGGCCATATGGAATACATAGTCGGAACCTGAAATGCATCTTTCAAGAAGTCCGTGGTCTCTCATGTCGCCCTGGATGAAATCAACAACCTGGTGGCCGGTGAAGCTTTTCATGTTCTCCCTGGTTCCCCTGATGAGATTATCCAGAATGATGATCTTCTTCGGTTTCAGTAAAAGTAATTCCTCAACCACATAGGAGCCGATAAACCCTGCGCCCCCGGTGACAAGAATAGTAGAATTTGCTATCTCCATAAGTTCAACTTTAAAAGCCGGGACCCGGCAACATTAAGTTCCCCATTCCTGCCAGGGATCATTGCTAATATAAACTGATTATTCCTGCAATTATTTCCTGTGAAGTGTTTTTGACTTGTTTCTCCATAATTTCAGGCGGAATCTGAACATGTCATACATGCTCCATAAAATATCATGGGGCTTCCCGAACGCACCTGTGCCTGAGAGTCGTGGCATATAATCCACCAATGCCTGTTTTACATTCAGGTTCAGATACTTGGCTCTGATGATCATTTCTGGGGTCGTAAAGGCGGGGCTTTTTGCGAGCGGGATTATTTTCGGTAAAATTTCTGTCCGGTAGATCTGTGTGTAATTCAGATCGAACATTCCTTTCACCGCGGAAGGAAAGAAAATTTTCAGGAGCATCCGGTTGACCAGGGAAGTGACGACACGCCATTTCATATAGCCTGCATAGGAGCTTCGTTCCAGCACAAGCAGGTCGCAGCCGTTCATTTGCTCCATCAGTGCCGCAAGATCTTCGGGCGCAAGGGGAAGGTCAACGGCATTGTGCACGGCATAATCGCATCGGGCCGACATTAACCCGCGTTGCACGGCTATGCCGACATTCAGATTGACGATGTTGCGAAGCACCTTCAGGTTTGCGCTGCTGCTTTCAAGGGAATCAAGGACTTCTGATATCCCGTCAGTGCTTCCATCGTCGACCAGGATGATCTCAAAATCAGTGAATGTTTCTGAAAGGGCCTTCAGACAGCGCGATACAGCAGGCTCCAGCAGGTTTTTTTCATTGTAAACAGGAAGTATGAAACTGATGCTCGTATTGATTTTTTCCGGCATTAATTGTCAGGATTGGTTTTGCGTTGACACATTAAAGTCATGGATCAGCTGCTTCAGCGTGTCAATGATGAAATGCATGTTTTCTTCGGTAAGGCCGGGGAATATCGGAATGAAAAATGTTTTGCGTGCCAGTTTGCAACTCACCGGAAACATGCTGTCATGCCAATGGCTATTGTCAAAGTATGGCTCCTGGTGCAATGGTTGAATGCCAAACCGGCATGATATGTTCTTTTCAGCCATTTTATTGACGAGATATTCCGGGGTGATTTTTGCGTGGTCACTGATTTTAACCAGGTATGATGAATAGGCATGTGTGGCATACTCCGGAACAAATGGCGATATCAACTCATCAATTTCCGCCAGGGCTGTATCGAAAAAACGAGCCTGTTCGGCACGCATGGCCAGTATCTGGTGGATCTTCTTCATTTGAATGATCCCGATGGCCGCCTGGATGTCGGTCAGCCGGTAGTTATACCCGCTGTCATAATATTTCTGCAGGATGATCCCTTTTGCATTGTGCCGGGCAAGGTCAGAAACTGAAGCGCCTGTTGCTCGCAGGATGCGGGCATTTTCAGCGATATCGGCATCATCTGTCAATAACATGCCCCCCTCGCCGGTTGTAATCATTTTCCGCGGATGAAAACTGAAGGTGGTGACAATGCCCTGCGATCCTAAATAGGCACCGTTATATTTGCTCCCCAGTGCGGTGGCGGCATCGTCAACAACGACCAGGTTATGCTTAGTTGCAATTGCGGTTATGGCATCGAGGTCGTTGGGCAGCCCGATCTGGTCAATATTTAGGATCGCCTTTGTTTTTGGAGTGATTGCGGCTTCAATAAGACCTGGATCAATGTTATAGGTATCCTCATCCACATCGACGAAAACCGGGTTCGCCCCCGCCATTTTGATGGCATTTACGTTGGCCATGCAGGTCGTGTCGGCCAGGATCACATCATCGCCGTAATTCACCCCCTGGATGCGCAGCCCGAGGTGAATGGCCGAGGTGCAGGCATTGACCGCCACGGCATGTTTGGCGCCGATAAACTCAGCCACTGCATTTTCAAACTCACGAACCTTGGGCCCCTGACTTACCCAGCCGCTTAATATCACCTCTTTCACTGCATACCACTCCTCCTCGGTAAGCCAGGGTTTCATTAGTGGGATCTGGTCGTCGAACAATACCATCGCTTCTCTTTATAAAACTTTACTCCAATCGAAATGATCGTCAATTTCCTTAATTACGTTCGCGGGTACTCCATAAGCAAGGGTATTGTCGGGTATGCTCCGGGTTACAACTGCGCCCATGCCGACAATCGATCGTTTCCCCACGGTGGTCCTCGCTAAAACGATGGCCCCCGAGCCAATAAACGCCTCCTCCTCAATCGTTACCCGGCCCCCGATGCATGCCCCTGGCGAAATATTTGCATAATCACCCACCTGGGAATCATGTTCAATGATAACGCCGGTATTGATGAGCGCAAAATTGCCTATGCGTGCATCCGTGTTTATGATTACGCCTGCTCCAATGGTTGCGCCTTCGCCGATGATCGCAGTGGATGCAATAATCGCCGACGGATGCACAGCCCCGATCAATTCGATATCCAACATCGTGCACTTGCTGGCAATTTTTCTTTTGACCGTTGGATTCCCCAGTGCGATGTGCAGTTTGGGCCTGTTTTTAGCTGCCAGGGTGCCTAGTCCGCCAATTACGCTTGAGCCATTAATGACCTGGTTCAGCATTTCGGGGTTGTCGTCAATAAAAAACCAGGCTGTTTCAGGATATTCGAGCTGTAAAATAGATAAGGCAACCCGGCCTTGCGCACTGCAGCCAAAAATGAACCCTTCCTTCATGCCTTAAAAGCTGTTAACTGCCTTGATCACGGTGCTTACATCCTCCTCATTCAGCTCGGCAAACATGGGCAGCGAAATGCAATTTTCTGCCAGGTATTCAGCATGCACGCAATCACCTTTTTTGTAATTCAGATGTGCGTAGGCTTTTTGCAGATGGCATGGTACCGGGTAATGAAAAGCAGGAATGATGTTGTGTTCCGTTAAATACTTCACGAAAGCATCTTTCTCCTCACAGGTCACAACAAACAGATGAAAAACAGACTGCGTCTGATCAGGCTGCAGTTGCATCTTGATTTTAGGATTATTAATTTCAGCCAGGTAGCGCTTTGCAATCTCCCTCCGGCGGTTGTTCCATCCCTCCAGGTATTGCAGCTTAACTTTGAGTGATGCTCCTTCCAGTCCGCCCATCCTGTAATTATAACCGATTTCGTCATGGTAATACCGTTCTGCACTGCCATGGTTGCGCAAACTTTGAAGGTGCTTGTAGTAGGATTCGTTGTTTGTGGTGATGGCGCCGCCCTCTCCGCAGGCACCTAAATTTTTTCCGGGATAAAAGCTGAAGCAGGCCATTTCGCCAAAACCACCCACCCTGGTTCCTTTGTATTTCGCACCGTGTGCCTGTGCCGCATCCTCAATCAAAAACAGGTTGTGTTTCCGGCAAATCTCCGTTACGGCATCTACGTCGAAAGGCTGGCCGTAAAGGTGAACCCCGATGATGGCTTTTGTTTTTGCCGTTATCCGGGCTTCGATTTTTGCAGGATCAATTTCCCACGTGTCGGGAGTGCAGTCCGTAAATACCGGGGTGGCGCCTGCGTATGAGGGCCCCCAGGGGGTTGCAATGAAGGTGTTCGCCGGAATGATCACTTCATCGCCCGTTCCGATGCCAAGGGCCAGCATGGCCAGGTGCAGGGCGGAGGTGCCACTGTTTACCGCGACGGCATAACGGGTTCCGCAGAATTTTGCAAAGGCCTCTTCAAAGGCTGCCACGAACGGACCGCCAGAAAAGGCGGTATTTTCGAATACTTTTTCAAATTGGGCAAAAACTTCATCTTTTATAAGCTGGTGCTGCCCCTTCAGGTCAAGACAAGGAATTTTTTTGGAGTCCATAAAGTTAAGTTGTTAGCGTTATAATTATTTTAGGGAGCGGATGATCCGTGCGGGATTACCCGCCACAACCGCATTGGCAGGAATATCTTTGGTCACAATGCTGCCGGCTCCCACAATGGCATTCTCGCCAACGGTCACACCGCACAGGATGGTGGAGGAGGAGCCTACTGATGCCCCCTTTTTAATGAAGGTACGTTCAACCTTCCAGTCCGCCTCCGTCTGCAACCCCCCCTCAGGATTTGTCGCCCTGGGATACTTGTCGTTAATGAAGGTGACATTATGCCCGATGAACACATTGTCGTCGATCTCTACTCCTTCGCAAATGAAGGTGTGACTTGATATTTTACAGTTCTTGCCGATGATAACATTCTTTTGAATTTCGACAAAGGCACCTATTTTACTGCCATCGTCAATGGAGCATTCATAGGCATTTACAAAATTGAAAATCCTGACATCCTTGCCGACCTTTACATTCCGCAATGCCTGCCTTGGTTGATCGATGTTTAATATTTCCATAAATGAATAATTATTTGAGGATGATCTCTTTCCCCCGGTTTTTAAGTGACTCATTCGATGCTTCAAGAATCTTGATGACCGAAAGCCCGGAGTTGAAATCTGCCACAGGTGTTTTCTTGTCCAGGATTGATTGGGCAAAATCTTCAGCCATCAGTGCCAATGCTTCGGTGGACGGGGTTTTGGGAATGAAAATATCTCCGCTTCGGTAGTCCACCAGCAATTTTTGCTTATCCTCATCATTCTTAACGGTATACCCGGTATCGTATATCTTTATTTTCTCCGTAGGCTCAACGTCGTTAAAAACAATCATTTTTTTATCTCCTCCAATCAGCATCAGCCTGATTTTTACCGGCGATGTCCACGAACAGTTGAAATGTGCAATAAACCCGGATTCAAAATTCACTGTCAGGAAAGCAATATTCTCCAGTCCGTTGTTCGTGTGTGAAATACCTGAAGCATTCAGGCTGTATGGTTTTTCACCGACCAGGTGTGTAAGTATCGAGATATCATGAGGTGCAAGGTCCCACAAAACGTTGATGTCCGGCTGAAACAAACCCAGGTTGATCCTGGTCGAATCAAGGTATTTGATGTGGCCGATCGTATCCTGGTCAATCAGTTGCTTGATTTTTTGCACTGCCCCCGTATACAGGAAGGTGTGATCAACCATCAGCGATAAACCTTTAGCCATAGAAAGATTGATCAGCTCTTCTGCTTCCGCCGACGACGATGTCATGGGTTTTTCCAATACAACGTGTTTGCCGTTTGAAAGGGCTGCTTTAGCCAGCGCATGATGCGCAAAAACGGGTGTTGCGATGGCAACAGCATCAATGTCGGGGTCGTTGAGAATATCAGATGAATCCAGCACTGTGATGATGGATGGATATTGTTTTTTAACCAGGTCGAGCCGCTCCTGCCTGGTATCAGCGACCTTTTTTACCTCGAAGTTTTTATTGCCTGAGAAGTTTCTGACCAGGTTCGGACCCCAGTACCCGTAGCCAATAATGCCTAATTTAATCATAAAATCTTCTTTTAAATGGATAAGTTATTTCGTGCTTAAAATTATGAAGAATGTTTCACATTTTCTGGTTTTATTATCTTCCCAATCAGGGTTGCCCGGTACCTGTATAGAGCCAGTAGAACTAAAATCACAATGCCGGCCAACGAAAGCCATACGCTGAGTGCCATATGATACACCCCGTAATCGAGTTGAATGGTGTGATCCCCCTTGCCAAGATAAAAGCCGAGAAACCCGGCGTTGCACAGGGATGGCTCCTGCAGTTTGTTGTCGATCATCCCCTTCCACCCTTTGTCATATGGGATGCTTAAGAACAGCACCCTGGCTTCTTTCAGGCTGATCTTTCCGCTGATGTGGTTGTCGGAAAAAGAGGTGATTTGCAAGGTGTCGGCTTTTCGATCGTTTACATCTGCTGATACCTCCTCAAAAGTAAGTGATTTGGTGGTGTCGCCGATGGTGAATTCCTTCAGGGCGGAAAAAGCCGGGTCAATGGGTTCCTCGGCAATAAAGGCTTGCAGCAATGCAAAATCACGTTGCGCCATGGATAGTTTCCGGAACAGGCTTATAGGGATGTAACGGTCGTATGTGTATCCGAGCGGCATGAAATAACGGTTCTTCAGCAATTTTACATTTCCGAATTTGTTGATGGAATCGTACCCCATATTCTGGAAAAAGGACCTGTCCCTGGTGCTGAGATTGTATTTGACACTCCCCATGATTTGGAGCAATGGCCGCTCCGACAATCCACGGGCCCAGCGTGACTGGTCCTCCCTGCCTTTCTCGATCACCCCCGCCTCTTCGAGGAACCGGATATAGTATTTCTGGTTGAACGAACTGTAGCAAGGAGTGCCATAATAGTCCTGCACCAGTGCATCGTTCACGCTGCGATGAATGGCAGGCCCCGAGGAGTAGTCCTTGTTGAGCCTGAAAAAACCCTTGTCAATATCCCCGAGCCAGGATACTGCATCAACTGTATAATCATTGTACCCGGCTTTTTGCTGCCATTCGGTGCGGGTGATTGTATCTCTTTCCCTTACGGTTTTCCCATTAAAATAGATCAGTTCTGTACATACAAGGAGCACCAGTATTGTCTTTAACACTGCCCTGTTCTCAATAAAATTAAACAGCAGGAGAACAATCGCATAGAGGAAAAGAAAGATCATTACCACCGATTGCAGGTCTTTCCTGATAACCTGGTCGATATTCTGATAAGGATAATAAAGCATCACCAGCAACACACCGGTTGTGATCAGCAAAATCACCAGGTTAACCTTTTTGCCTTTGTCAAGCTCGCTGATCACCTGCAGGCTGAATAGCAGCAGTATAAATGAAAAAAAGAGGGAAAACCCCCTGTAATAATCACCGGTGAAGGCCCAGAAAGCGTTGCGGAAAAATGGGAAGATCACGGGAACCAGGTAAATCACCAGGAAAACTGCATAGATGATTTTTTTCCTGCGGCCAATAAGGGAAAATACTTGCGTGAACAGAAGCAAGGGGAGCAATCCGATATAAAATAATGGCGCTTCGAGGTAGTTGTACCATCCTTTGAAATTGCTGCCGTTACCAATGAGATCGTTTCCAAAGGCGCGCATGATGGATGTGACATAGTGATCGTGCGATGCCAGGCTGAAAACCGGCTTGCTCATCAGGGTCATGAAATACGAGGAATTTCCGGTTACCCGCGGACTGTCAATCAAACGTTGTAAGTTTGGAATGAAAAAGACAGAACCGATTAACAGCCCGAGTATGGTCAATCCCGCCATTTTCAAAACCAGGGAAAGGAAATTTTTAAAACGAGGAGTGTCATCGGTTAAAAAACGGAATATCATATAAATGATCAGGAAAAGACCGTACAGGTAAATGTTGAATGGCACATACATGCCGATCAGGGCAATGGCGATGGGGAAAAAAAACCAGTTGTTTTGTTTGTAAAGTTTCTCAAAAGCAAACAATAAAAAAGCCATGTAAACCACCTCTAAGGAAAAAGTGTACCAGCTTCCGGCTACGACCATGAATCCCGACAGGGAAAATAAGAGTGAACCAATCATTGCGGAAGTCTTACTCAGGTTCAGCAGCCTCAGGTAGAGAAAGAAGAGCCAGCAGGTTACGATATACTTGCTGATATCGGATAATATGATCCCGTAGGCAACCTTTTGCGTACCCATCAGGTTAATGATAAACGCAAAGGGATCCCCAAAGCTGCCGGGATAGATCGACTGTCCCATGCCCATCGCAAATGACCACCGGGGAAAGCCCTCTTCCCCGAGATATCTTACACTGTTGAGAATATAAGGATAATATCCGTTCAATGAATCACTGCCGATGTCCTTGAACAAATAATACCTGTTCCCCATGATGAAATCGAAGAAAATGACCAGGATTATAACCGAAATCAGCCCAAGGGTAATCCAAAGGGCGTATCGTTCGAACGTTTTGTTTTCCGTTTTTTTACCGGCCGGCCTGGTAACCGGCTGGCTTGATGGTTTTTTGGTTGGTTTTTGTTTCATCTCCGCGCTACTTGATTTCGCCATTTCGCTATTCACCATTTCACAATTTCATGGCCTGTTTGCCCTGGCACTCCTTCTGAAAGATCGGGTACGCTGCATTATATCCCAGTTTGACAGCCTTTTGCAGGTCAACGCAGGCAAGATCCTTTTTGCCGGTATTGAGATACACCAGAGCGCGGTTAAAGTAAGCAACGGCGTATTCGGGGTTCTCCTTGATTGCCGCCGAAAGGTCGCTGATCGCCTCGGCGGTTTTCCCCATGCTGGCAAACGCGATACCCCGGCTTGACAGCGCCTGCACATAATCACGCTTATGTTTGATGGCATTGTTCAGGCAATTCATGGCTTCGCTGAAACGATTTGTCTTGCCATACACGTTTCCAAGGTTAAACCAGGCTTCTGCAAAATCCGGCTTAAGCGTCAGCGCTTTTTTGTAAAAATCAGCAGCCTCCTGCAGCTTGCCTTGTGATTCCATCACCAGCCCCTGCTCGTTTAACTGGGAAGGCTGAAGCCCTGGCATTTCATTGCTTGAAATGCCGATGCTCTTCATGTAGCCCGCCGAAGAATAGCCCGGATCCAACGCTACCGCTGTCTTGTAATCGGCTTTGGCCCCGGGCAGATCATTCATCGCCTTTTTCACCATGGCCATCGTGTAAAATAGTTCGCCCGATTTCGCGTTCAGCCTGATGCCAGCCTTAAGATCGGCCAGGGCCTCATCATATTGTTTCAGGGATAATCTGACGGCTGCCCGGTTCTTATATCCAAGGTAATCCTTTGGCGACAGGCGGATACTTGCCGAATAATCATCAATGGCTCCCTTGAAATCGTTCAATTGAAATTTCAGGTTGCCCCTGTTATTGTAAAACTCGCTGTTGTTGGGGTCAAGCTCAATGGCTGTGTTATAATCTGCAAGTGCTCCGGACAGATCATTCCCGGCTTTCTTGACGATTGCCCGGTTGGTGTAAACTGCAGGGGCCTTCGGATTTATTTTAATCGCCTCGTCAAAATCACGGATGGCACCTTCATAATCTTTCATGTCAAGCTTCAGGTTTGCCCGGGCAGCGAAGAGTTCCATCTGATCAGGCTTCAATCGCACCGCAATATTATAATCCTTTAGCGCATTAGGGTAATCCTGAAGCATCCTGCGTGCAAGGGCACGGTTGATATAAGCAGTTGCCGAGGTTGAATCAATCCTGAGCATGGCATCAAAATCAGCGATCGCCCCGATAAAATCGTTTGTTTTGCTTTTGGCATTCCCCCGGTTTATATATGCTTTCCAAAAATCGGGCTGAAGTTTGAGGCATTCAGTGTATTCGGATATCGCCGCTTTATAATTGGCAGAATCCATATGGGTATTTCCCAGGTTGTACCAGGCAACCGGAACATTGCGGTTTTTTGCGATGGCGTCACTCCATAACGTTTGGGAGTTAAGCCATATCTTGCTTTGCTGGAATGTAAGGAACATAAGCAAGGCAGCATAAAGTGATACAATTCCCCAGGCAACCTTATCCAACTTGATATACCTCCGGTCGGAGATGTAAACCCCGACAAGAAAACAGTAGCCGATGGAAGGGATGTAAGCATACCGGTCGGCCATAATAGCCCGCCCCACTGGTAACAGTTGCAGCAGCAAGACTATATTTAAAAGAAAGAAAGCTGTCCCGAAAAATAACGGTTTTGAACGCTTCCACGCCAGGAACACAAGAACGATAAAAGCAATGGCCGGAATGATGCAGAGCCAGAATAACAAGGGAACTTCGCCTGTATTTCCAAGTATCGGGTAAGGATAGTACACCGACAGTGCGAAAGGGTATATCAGTTTCAGGATATACATGATTAAGCCATATGACGCAAAAGCAACACGCTGCTGAACAGGGAAGTTAGCCATGATGGTCGCATCAGCCCCCTGCTGTGCCCCGAATGCAACTATGCCAAATATCAGGGCCAGGATGAGAAAAGGGACCTTTTCCAACAGAATTTTAATCTCAGTCCACTTCCTGCCGGCGAAAATATCAACCAGGAAAAGTGTGACAGCAAGGGTCACAGCCTGTCCCTTCGACAAACATGAAAGCAGAAAGAAAAGGAGGCTTAAGCCAAACCACTTGTAGTCTTTTTTCGGAAAATAACGCAGATAGCTATATATCGATAACAGGTAAAAACAGGTGTACAGCACATCTTTCCTTTCCGAAATCCAGGCCACCGACTCCACGTGTAGTGCATGCACGCCAAATAGCAACGCAGCAATTACAGCGACCTGCAACTTCCCGGTAAGCTGTTTAATTACCAGCAGCACCAGAATGGAATTTACAATGTGTATAAGGATATTGTTGAGGTGAAAGACAAATGGGTCAAATTTATTTATCTGGTAATCAATTGAAAGCGACAACATCGACAGGGGGTGATAATTCCCCATGAAATTGGTGGAGAAGATTTCGGCGATGTTTTTTGCCGAAAGGGACTTGATGTATGGATTTTCAACAACATAGACCATGTCGTCCCAACTCGTGAAATTCCCCCTTAAAGCCGGAAGGTAGGCCACAAAGGTGGCGATGGCAATAAGGGCCATCCAGAAAGCAGGAAATCCGAAAACTGATAAGGAGTTGTCTTTTTTTATGAGTGCCATATGAAAGGCGAAATTACGAATTTTGTCCCGAATGATAAATATTTCTACCTTTAACTTTTCATATATCGATCCTTGTGAAAGCAAATACTCCAATAAAAGAAGCCGATTTTTACCGCTACTCCGCCTTGCTTGTCATCGTCATCCCATTACTGTTGTACGTTTCAGCCCTTCGGCTTGGATTTGTCTATTTCGATGACGATATCCTGGTGCTGAGCAACTATGAAAAAATAAGCGACCTTTCGAACCTGGGCCGTGCGTTTCGCAGCGATGCGTTTTTTGCCAGCCTTAGCCCTTATTACCGTCCATTGCAAACGGTATCGATGATGCTGGAAGCTGCGATCGGAGGAAAGAATCCGGCAGTATACCACGCAGGGAATATCATCATCCATGTTCTGACCTGTATCAGCTTGCTATGGTTGCTCGGACTGCTGGGTTTCACCAAGCCGAAAGCGCTGGTTGCTACGCTCATGTTCTCGGTTCATCCGATGATGGGACAGGCAGTGCTCTGGATACCCGCGAGGGGCGATTTGCTGGTCACGTTGTTCGGAACGCTTTCGTTTTCCCTCTTTATCCTGTTCCTCAGGGATAAGAAGATCCATGTTCTAATCATGCATGTGGCGTGTCTTGCCGGAGCAGTTTTCTCCAAAGAATCAGGGGTGTTCTTCCCAATCCTGTTCGTGCTGTACCTATTGCTGAAAAAAGAGAGATTCCTGGATGGACGAGCCATGAAGTTAGTTGGGGCATGGGTATTGGTGATGGCCTCCTGGTATTACCTCAGGTTGATTTCCATTGATCACCGCAGCGATAACCAATTGGGCCTTCATGCGATGCTGAAGAACCTTCCTTTTATCCCGGAAGTCGTATCCCGGTTTTTCTTTCCGTTTAATCTGCCGGTCACCCCTGTTTTTACACCGGCATATACCCTGGCAGGCGTCGTTGCCATGCTGTTGATCCTGGGATTTATGGTTGTGAAGAAACAGCAGAAATCCCTTCCGCTGATTTTGTTGGGCGCAGCCTGGTTCATTGGTTTCTGCCTGCCCAACATGTTCGTACGGCTGGTATCAGCCGACGACAATTTCGAATACCTGCTCCACCGCACCTACCTTCCGGCGATCGGGTTTGTGATCATGCTTCTTGCCGCCTGCCCCGAGAAATGGTTTCAACTTGCAAAGCGGCCTTACAGTTTCATCCTTGGGGGCCTCATGGTCCTGCTGTCAATCTTCGCGTTTTCCCAGCAAACCAGGTATGAGAATGGGGTGAATTACTGGGGATCGGCCATCAGGTATATGCCGGATAAATCATGGTTTCAATACTATATGGGGAGGTACTACTTCAAACAAAAAGACAACGTTCGCTACGAGCAATACTTGCTTGAAGCCGAAAGGCTCAAATCATACCCTGAATTCAAGTATCAGCTTGGCATGATCAGTTTTGCCGATAAAAAGGACTATGAAACTGCATACCGGTACTTTTCGATGGCTTTTCAGCAAGGATACGGCGATCCGGAAGGACGAGCGAATTTCATTGCGCTGTGCCTTGAATCCAGTGCCGATTATTTTCAGAAAGGCGATTATACCAATGCTGTAAAACGCTGCCAGGAGGCCGTAAACAACGATCCGGCAAATGCTGATGCCGCTTACAACCTCGGGATCTACCTGGTGAACAGTGGTGAAAAGGAAAAGGCTGCTTCCATGTGGCTTCGCGCCATCCGGTTAAAGCCCGACCTTGCAAGAGCATACCGCAGCCTTTGTCTCTATTATCGACATGACGCAAAAAAGGCTGATTCGGCAAACTGGTACGCCCGTGAATACACTAAGTACGGAGGTAAAGAAAACCTGATCAGCCCTTGAATGAAACCAGGGGAATGTTAATTATTTTTTCCCTGCAACATCCCCTTTGCCGTCAAATATAAAATCGGTCTTGATCTTGGCCACCGTATTATAGGTAACCTTCTCCTTATGGTCGGTAATTTGAGTCACAGAAATAACCGTGTAATTTGGATCAAGCGATTTCATGTATTTTTTTGCTTTCTCAGGCAGGTACGACTCATGAATTCTCCGCTCAACACGTTTAATTTTTCCAAGGGTGTCAACCACGATCCAGGCAGGTGAATCCATGATGGTGAGACTTGCCTTGTAGTCGCCTTTTTCCTTGCTCCAGGTAACAGGAACATCCATAGCCTGCGGAAACTTAAACTGGACTCTGTCTTTGATCAATTGGGGTACCTGGTCTGGTTTCAATGCCTGTGAATAACCAAATACGCCGATAAGCCCGAAGGCAAACAATAAAATGAATTTTCTCATGATTAAAAATGTTTGGTTGTGTTAAAAATATGCTGAATAGATTATGATGGTTTATTTATGCATTGACCTTATTGTATTTATTACAATAAGGTCAATGAGATTTGTATTAACTCAATAAGATGCATCAATAGCAATAAGCATGCCAAATCGATGCTATAACGTAAGATTATTCCTGTGAGTCGGCAACCTGCTCATGCTTTGCCTTGCGGGCATTGTAAAGCTTTTTCCCGCCGTAACCCAAGCCAAGGGCCAGTAGTATGCCCAAACCTCCGTCAATCGGCGCACCGACCGGGGTTACGCCGCCTCCATTACCTGCCTGTCCACCGCTGCCCGGAGGGCCTGGAGGATCTGACAAGGAGATGAATGGCAAAGCGCAGATTGCAAGTAAAACAAAAACCAATTTGATCTTTTTCATATGTGTGATTTTTATATTTTTCGTATAAGTTTAACTATCCTTGCCTTATCAGAACATTACCTGATAAATACCTTTCCTGTTGTTGCGCTGGAATCTCCATCTACTTTAACAAGATAAAAGCCTGTAGGCACATCCAGATTGATTTTGTTAAGTGCATAGGCCTGAATGGCTGACCTGGTGATTTCAATGCCAAGCATGTTGTAAACAACGATGTTGCCTTTCATTTCGGAAGGAATGTTAACATAAACAGTACGCTCTGCGCTGTATACTTTGATCCCGGTTGAACTGTTTTCGGAAACGCCGACGGGGGCAAAGTGAATATTGAACCTGTGATCTGCATCACCGGGCGATGCCGTAAAGATGTAAACCGGGTTGATAATCAGATTCTGAACTTTGTTTAACAGAATGTCTTCCAGGAAAATATCCGAACCTGTGGCAAAGGTTTCTAGGTCTGATGCAGTAAACGTATAGGTATCGCTGATCCCGACCGACAATCCCATGGCAATAACCGGCTGTGAAGCAATTCCGGGCAATGAATTGATCGTTAGATTCTCAGAAGGAATAGTTGAATAAAGCTGGGGGGCAGTTTCTGCTCCGAATAATTTATAGGCGTCGTATTCCTGATCAAATCCGACCGTGGCTTCAGGCCTGAAATGGATAAAAGCGAAATCTTCATACCCATTGCTGCCTTTTACATTCATCGTCAGCAGGGTCTCTACAGTATTCTTGTAAAGCATGGTTGGTGAATGCTGCCTTGATGCTGCCGGAATCGTGATAGTGGCAGTGGTTGAGAGCGCCTGAACGAAAAATGACTGCGTGGCGGGGAGGATGCCATTGGTAAGGGCTCCGGCTGTTCCGTTGTAGGAAACATAGTTGCCGCTGGCACTGTTCCATGTATAAACAGATGCGAATACGTTCGATTTGGTAAGGGCATTCCAACTGATGGCGCAGGAATATGGATTCCCGATCAGGTTCCAGCCATGTGTGCTGCCAAGGGTGTTAATGGTAATGATTGGCGAATAGGATGTATTGTTGTTCAGCGTGCCTCCTGAAAAGGTAACAAGGCCGTCGGGCGCATGCTTTGCCAGGGAATAACCAACGCCCGGAACTAGGGGTATGCTAACTGGTATGGTGAGTGTATCCCATTGCTCAAGGGGCTCGTTCCATTTGTTCAGCAAACTGCCAACAAACGTGCCAATGGTGGCACCTGAAATCGGTGAGGACACATAGTGCCATAGCGTGCTTGCCGTCGGGAACCCGGTCGTCCAGTTCGAGGTGACCCACCGTTGAAACGAAGTGGTTCCTGCAACAGTAAGTGTACCGTTGTTCAGGAACGACCCTGAACCAGTTGCATTGCCTTCGATGAGCATGTTGCCAGTAACTTCTAAGGAAATAGTTGGATTAACAGTTAGTTGACCAGAAGGATTGATCGTCAGATTTTTTGCCCGGGCAGCTGTAGTAGTATTTACTGTATTGCCAGTGATGATGGTGTGAACATTCCCAGTTGGTTGAAATCCAGCAGGTAAAAAAGTTGTACCATCTTCAAGCCTCCATGTTGAAGAGGTTCCCCAAGATCCACCGGCTGGTATCGATTTAACAGTTAAGAAACCTAAGCCACTCATAGTGGCGTCTGTATAAGTGTATGGAGTAACTTGGGGTCCTTGTTCATCGTAAAAGGCACAGTTAGAACCGTTAGGGAGGTCAGG
>JBBQUQ010000003.1:0-66102 GCA_038212325.1 Bacteroidales bacterium | reverse complement strand
GCCATACCTCTCAACATCATTCTGACATTGAGCCATCAGGCCCAACATAATTCCAGTATTGTGCCATACCTCTCAACATCATTCTGACATTGAGCCGTCAGGCTCAACATAATTCTATCAATGAGCGATAAATCAGGTTATGGCGTGCCGTCAGGTACGCAATGTTTATTTAAAATCGTCACCACCTTATTAATAAACTACAGTTGCATTCATACAATTATTTCAGATTGTTAATATCTTTCTGGTCCTTGCCTGTTACCTTTTTGCATGTAAGCGGATTAAGCAAATACAAACACGATAAAATTGGTAATTATGGCAAACACATACACCCAAATTTTCATCCATTCCGTTTTCGCGGTTCAAAACAGAATATCCTTGATAGATCCAGGATGGCAGACCGAGCTATATAAATACATGACAGGCATTGTTCAGAAAAACGGGCACAAGCTTATTGCTGTAAATGGAATACCAGACCATGTTCATTTGTTTATTGGCATGAAACCCCATCAATCCTTATCAGATTTAATGCAGGATGTCAAAGGAGATTCATCGAAGTGGATCAACAAAAAGGGTTTTGTAAACGGAAAGTTTAACTGGCAAAAAGGATTTGGCGGATTTTCTTATTCAACCTCTCAGATAGATACTGTTGTGAAATATATTATCAATCAACAGAAGCATCATAAGGTTATAACCTTCATTGAAGAATACCAACAATTCCTGGAAAAGTTCAAAGTCCCTTTTGATGAACGGTTCGTATTCAAACCATTGGAAACGTGAATTGTATAATTAGGCATGCCAAATCAGATTATTTCCTCCACTCCGGCAACCTCCCCGGTGTAACCGGCGCTCCCAAGCTCTCGAGTGCATTTTCCAGTTGCGGGATGTCCGTTTCTCCGATGCGTTTTACCTGTTCGTAAACCGGCGGGAATTCGGCTTCGAGAATGGCATATGCCTCTTTTTGGCTTGGCGACGGATCGCCGGTCGACGACCAGCTGATCCAACTGAGTTTCCCAAGGCGGCTGTTCAGCGGAACCGGTGCAGGAGGATTCTCCTCTTCACTTGGTTTTCCGGTGTTGCGGTTGAACTTGACATTGAGTATTTCATCAAGCTGAACCTGCACCTCACGGCCCTTCTTCATCAGGTCAGGACTGGCCAAAGGAGTGCTGTTCAATGCCTGGAGAATGCTCGCAGCCCGTTTGTTTAAGGCTTCGGCGTAATTTTCGGTGCCCCGCATCACGCGGGTGATCTCAGCAACTTTTTTATGGAAGCTGACCATTGCAGCCCGGTCGGTTGCAGGGAACGAGGTATTGTTAAGCAATACCGCGTTGAACTCAACAGGCCCGGCTAATGGGGTGGTGGCTCCGTTGGCAGTGAGGGTGACGCTAACCTTGTATTTACCGGGCATGGCCAGCACGCCGCTACCATTGTCGCCCAGCGGATCGTACTTATCTGTTTCAACAACCCTTGCTGCCTGGTACCTCAGGTCCCAGTTGATGCGGCTGATGCCTTTCGACGGACTTTTACGGATGATCCTAACAGGTGAACCGCCGGCATCGGTGACCGTGAAGGTAAGGAACGGATCAGTTTCAAACTTTTCAGCGCGCAGGTCGGCCTCCGATGGCTGCGGAATGGGTTCGCCTTTTTTAAACAGTTCGGCCTCTTTCTCTTTCCGGAGAGCTTTTTTTGTCTTTGGAACATCCTTGATATAGTAGGTGAAAACTGCTCCGAAATCAGGGTTCCTGGCAACAAAAACGGTCGATCCCTGCGAGCCCTTTGTATCGGTGGGCAGGTACATCAGGGCGTCCTTCACCGGGAACAGGTATCCGCTTTGATCGAGATTTTCTTTTTTTAGGTTCCTCAGGGGAGTGTAATCATCAAGAATATAAAAACCGCGACCGAAAGTAGCAAGCACAAGATCATTTTCACGTTTCTGGATGGTGATGTCTTTGACGCAAACTGACGGGAGCCCTGCTTTCAGCTGTATCCAGTTCTTGCCGCCGTCGCTGGTGAAGTAACAACCGAATTCCGTCCCCGCGAATAGAAGATCGGGGTTGACGAAATCCTGGATGATGCTGTGAACCGTTCCGTTTTCGGGGAGGTTGCCGGCAATGGAGCTCCAGGATTTGCCCTTGTCGGTGCTCTTCAGCAAATAGGGTTTGAAATCATCGCGCAGGATGTTGTCGAAAGAGGCAAATACCACATTTTCATCAAACCGGGAGGCAAAGATGTCGCTCACATAGGTATTTTCAGGAACTCCCGGAAATTTGTCAATTTTGGTCCATGTTTTTGCATCTTCCGATACTCGGATCAGCCCGTCGTCGGTTCCGGCGAAAAGAAGGTTCTCCTTCAGGGGTGACTCATCAAACGAGATGATCGTTCCGTATAATGAGGTCGAAACATCTTTCTGAACGGCATCCGACGGCCAGTATTTCCCCATCACTGGCCACTTGTTGCGGTCGATTTGAGCGGTAAGGTCGTCGCTGATCACCTGCCAGGAATTACCCCGGTCATCGCTGCGAAAAACCTTGTTGGCCATGGTATATAGCCTGGTGTGCGAATGAGGGCTGATGAGCAGCGGTGTATTCCAGTTCCATTTGTAGCTGTCCTCGCCTTTGCGCGGTTCGGGCCTGATGTCTGCTGCTTCCTGGCTTTTACGGTCGTAACGCACCATTCCGCCGTATTGTGATTCGGCATATACGATGTTGGGATCAACCGGGTCGATCTGCGACCAGAAACCATCGCCCCCGTTGGTCACGAACCAGTCATCGGTGAGCACGCCTGCACCTGCCGTGGTGCGGGAAGGGCCGCCCATGCTGTTGTTATCCTGGGTGCCACCGTAAACGTAATAGAACGGAGTGGTATTGTCGACCTGAACGCGGTAAAACTGCACAACGGGAAGGTTCGACTTGAAAATGAACTCTTTGCCGCCGTCGAAGGTTTCATAGGCGCCTCCATCGCTGCCGATGAAGAAATGCTTCGTATCGTCGGGGTCGATCCACATGGCATGGTCGTCGACGTGGCGCTTGTTGTTGCCAACCGGCCGCCATGTCTTTCCGCCATCTTCCGAAACCTGTGATACGGTTTCTACCGAATAGATCTTATCCACATCTTTGGGGTCGCAATAAATTTCGTTATAATATTGTCCCTGCGCCGAATGGTCGCTCATCTTCTGCCAGGAGGCCCCCCGGTCGATGCTGCGGTAGAACCCTTTTGCATCGGGAGCCGATTCGATGATGGCATAAATCACATCAGGATTCACCGGGGATATGGCCAACCCGATGCCGCCCATTTCGGCGCCGGGAAGTCCTGAACTTAGTTTGTCCCACGATTCACCGGCGTTGACCGACTTGTAAATGGCTGTTTCCGGTCCGCCGCCGATCTTGGTGAATACATGGCGCCTGCGCTGTTCCGATGAAGCGTAGAGCACATCAGGGTTCCGCGGATCAAGGATCACATTGTTGACCCCGGTATTTTCGCTGATCTCGAGAACTTTCTTCCAGGTTTTCCCGCCATCGGTGGTTTTGTAAAGGCCGCGCTCGCCGCCCGGGCCCCATACTGAACCTTCTGCCGCCACATACACGACATCGGAATTGCGCGGATCGATGAGCACTTTGCCTATCTGGCGCGAATCTTTCAATCCCATGTTTTTCCAGCTCTTTCCATTGTCGGAACTCTTGTAAACTCCGTTGCCATAACCAAGCGACCGCTGGTGGTTGTTCTCGCCGGTGCCGACCCACACCACGCTGGGGTTGTTCGGATCGATCACGACACATCCGATGGAGTATGCGCCGTTGTTGTCGAACACAGGTTCGAAGGTGGTTCCGTTGTTGACCGTTTTCCACACATGACCGGAAGCAACCGCCACAAACCATTCGCTGTGGTTCTTCGGGTTTACTGCAAAATCGGCAATGCGACCCGAACAAAATGCCGGCCCGATGCTGCGGAATTTCAAACCGCCTACCAATCCTGAATTGTAAACGGAGTCTTCCTTGGGCTTATCTTTCTCTTTTGACTTGTCTTTATCCTTGGGCTTGTCCTTATCCCTGGCTTTTTTCTTCCCGGTATCTTTATTCTTTTTTGTGGCCACTACCGCTGCGGATTTGGGTTTATCCTTTTGATTCTCTGCATATGCCGTAATGGCCAGGCTCAGAATGAATGCCCCTGTGAGGAGCCATAATGACAATCGCGATAGTTTCATAAATATTTATTTAAAAGTTCAGTAATCGAATCGTTTCAATCCCCGGGTTAACAATGCCCTTCTCCGTAATGATCCCGGTGATCAGCTTTGCCGGAGTGACGTCGAAAGCCGGATTAATGGCAGAAGAACCGGGATTGCACACAAGCACCCGCTCGTGGCGGCCATCGGCTGTGATCCCGTCCTGGAACAGCACTTCATCTTCGCTGCGTTCTTCGATCGGGATATGTTTACCATCGGGGCAATCCATGTCAAATGTTGACGTAGGGGCAGCCACATAAAAAGGTATTCCATATTCCCTGGCAGCGATGGCTTTTTCGAGGGTTCCGATCTTGTTGGCCGTGTCGCCATTCGCAGCAATACGGTCGGCGCCTACGATCATCATGTCTATTTTTCCAAGCGACATCAGCCAGGCGCCAGCATTATCGGGAATGATGGCATGGTGAATTCCCGCCTGCTGAAGTTCCCAGGCGGTAAGCCGAGCTCCCTGGCCCCGGGGGCGGGTTTCATCGGCATAGACAAATATTTTCTTTCCCTGCTGATGGGCCAGGTATACCGGCGACAAGGCCGTGCCAAAATCCACAAAAGCAAGCCAGCCAGCGTTGCAGTGGGTTTCAATGTTCATCCCGTCGCAGACCAAGGCGCTTCCGAACTCACCAATCCTCCGTGAATCGTTAGCATCCCGGTCGGCAACCTGCTGTGAAACCGCCAATGCCTCTGAACGGGAAATGAGGGCCGCCGCATATACTTTTTCGACGGCATGAAACAGGTTTCGCGCGGTGGGGCGTGTTGATTCAATTTCTTTACGGGCTTTGTCAAGGAATACCGGATAGCCCTGTTCGGGCGCTTCCCATGCAGCCTGGGCCATGGCAAAGCCGGCAATGGCGCCGATGGCACCGGCCCCGCGCACCATCATCGTGCGGATGGCATGGCAACTCTCTGGAAAAGTTTTAGCTTCCTCGATTCTGAACTGAAATGGCAACAGGTTCTGCTCAATGAAAAAGACAGAAGACCCTTTCATCCATACCGTGCGGTAATCGACCCCGTCAACCTTCACAATGGACTTCCTGCCTTTAAATTAAAAGATTTTCCATCCTAAACTGACCAGGAAAACTTTTCCTTTTGTATCAAGTGCATATACCTGGCTGGGATAGCTCAGGGAGTTGACATTTCCGATGAGGGAGTTCAATCCCGTCTGGTACCGGATATCGAGCGTCAGGAACCAAACGTCGATGCCTGTGCCAACCTGAATGTACCAGTTCGCTTTGTTGAGGTCGGAGGAGGTAATGGCGCCAGGCCCGTATACATTCTCAATTTTGGAATTCAGAACAAACGAAACTGCCGGGCCTGCATCAATCCGCCATTTAAGCAACTTCGATTTAACAATATCAAACCCGATCAGTAACGGAATATCCAGGGTGCCGACATGTACTTTTTGTTTCCAGTTGCTGATTGTTTTTACCCCGATGTTTTCATAGGATGATCCGGAAACGGTATAATAGACTTCCGGTTGCAGGTGGACACGCTTTCCGATACGGGCAAATGCACCAATATGGAGCCCGCTGCGGAGGGCCGAGCTGATCGAGTCGTAGTTACTGCTCAGGTTCGAGGCGTTGTACCCGACCTTCACCCCCAGGTTGAACTGGGCAAATGATTGCTCAGAGGCGGACAATGCGATGATGAACATTAGTAGGACAACTATTAGCTTTTTCATATCTCTTTTTGGATTTGGTTAACTGGTCAAAGTTAAAAATTATTAATTAATCTGAGTTTGATTTGAAAAGATATTACTGATTAATCGCAATCGTACCTGTATCTTCTACCGCCCCCCTGCAAGGCTGTGACAAAGCACTCTGTGTAACTCTGTGGCTATCCATGAACCTTTGTGTAACTTTTAAAATATTGTTACACAGAGGTTCACAGAGAAGCATAAAGAGCCACAGAGAAAAAACAAAGCAGACGATAGTACGAATTTCGATAAAGAAAATGGCAGATAAAATTATTAATCAATGATGTCGAATCCTGTGTAAGGCACGAGTACTTTGGGAATATTGATCCCGTCAGGGGTCTGGTTGTTTTCAAGCAAGGCAGCCACGATGCGCGGAAGGGCGAGTGCGCTGCCGTTGAGGGTATGCGCGGTCAGCATTTTCCCTGTGTCATCTTTAAACCTCAGCTTGAGCCGGTTCGACTGGAACGTCTCAAAATTCGATACTGAACTCACCTCAAGCCATCTTGCCTGGGCCGACGACCATACCTCCATGTCGTAGGTGAGTGCAGAGGTAAAGCTCATGTCGCCGCCGCAGAGCTTCAGCACGCGGAACGGAAGTTCAAGTTTGCGCAGCAGGCCTGTCACATATTCGCGCATCTCCTCCAGAATTTCATAGGAGTGATCAGGATGGGCGATCTGTACGATCTCCACCTTGTCGAACTGGTGCAGGCGGTTCAACCCGCGCACATCCTTGCCGTAGGATCCGGCTTCGCGGCGGAAGCAGGCCGAATAGGCCACGTTTTTCACAGGCAACTCCTGGATTTTAAGGATGGTGTCGCGGTATATATTGGTTACCGGCACCTCCGCCGTGGGAATGAGGTAAAGATCATCCAGCCCGGCATGGTACATCTGCGAATCCTTGTCGGGAAGTTGCCCGGTGGCATAGGCCGATGCAGCATTGACCATGTAAGGGGGCTGAACCTCCGTGTAACCTGCCTTGAGCGCTTCGTCGAGGAAGAAATTGATCAGGGCACGCTGCAGCCGGGCACCTTTACCTTTATATAGCGGGAACCCGGCACCGGCAATTTTATTCCCGGTGATGAAATCAATGATATCATATTTAGTGGTAAGGTCCCAATGAGGAACGGCATCCGGGGCTGCCGGTATGATTTCACCCTCCTGCATCACCACCTGGTTGTCGTCGGGGGTCTTTCCTGCCGGCACCGACGCATGAGGCAGGTTTGGCACGCGCACCAGGATATCGTCAAGCTCCTTTTTTATTGCTTCGAGCGACGAGTCAAGGTCTCTGGAAAGGATTTTCAGTTCGCTTGTCTTTTCCTTTAATAGGTTTGCTTCTGCAGCTTTTCCCGATTGAAAAAGCACCCCGATCTCTTTGGCCAGCAAATTGCTTTGCGATTGAATGTCGTCGAGCTTCTTCTGGGTTTCACGGCGCAGGTTGTCGAGTTCGGCAATGCGGCCGATGATCTCGCTGCCGTTAAAATTTTTAATGGCGAGGCGATCGATCACCTCCCGGGCATGTTCACGGATAAAATTCAGGGCGAGCATAATACAATTGTTTGCAGGTAAAAATAGTGAAAACCTGCCAGTCTGACATAAAAAAACCTTCCAGGTTTCTAAAACCTGGAAGGTTTAGCACCATAAAACCTTAATTGGCAGTCGCTTCCATCGGCACAATCGATACAAACGAACGGTCGCTACGCTTTTTCTTGAATTCAACAATACCTTCCACGAGGGCGAACAGGGTATGATCTTTACCGATACCCACGTTCAGTCCGGGGTTATGCACTGTTCCGCGCTGACGGAGAATGATGGCGCCTGATTTTGCATACTGACCGCCATAAATTTTAACACCTAAACGTTTGCTGTGCGATTCGCGGCCGTTGCTTGAACTACCCGCTCCTTTTTTGTGTGCCATACACTATAATTATTAACGAATTAACGAATTACGATTTACAATCGGAGCGCTATGCTTCGGCCGGTTCCTCTTCTTTTTCCCTGGCTTTTTTAGCTTTGGCTGCGCTTTGTACACTGATATCTTCAATGAGCACTTTGCTGAAATCCTGGCGGTGGCCCGACTCCTTCTCATAGCCTTTGCGGCGCTTCTTTTTAAAGATAACCACTTTGTCGCCTCTCACATGGTCCACGATCTGGCCTGTGATGCTGGCACCTTCCAGCAGGGGTTTGCCAACACTGATCTTGCCGTCGTTATCCAGCAGCAATACCTGGTCGAATTCGATTTTTGTTCCTGGGTCACCTTCGAGCCTGTGAACAAAGATTTCGTCATTCTGCTCTACCTTAAACTGCTGACCGGCTATTTCAACGATTGCGTACATGTTATAATGAATTGATGTTGGTAATTTTGGGAGTGCAAAGTTACAAATTATTTCCAATTAACAAGGCATGGCGTGAAAAAAAAAGATATTTAGTATTTAATATACCTTCACATCCAGTTCTCCGCGAACCACCATGAGTCCGTTTATGGCCAGGGCTTTCATTTCGTCTTCCCCGGGATAAATATGAATGGGTGCCAGTTTGTAAACCCGCTCCTGGATCCAGTTCACGAAACCTTTATCATAGGCAATCCCCCCCGTGATGAGGATGGCATCCACTTCACATTTCAGCACCGTATACATCTCCCCCACGTATTTTGCAACCTGGTATGCCATGGCATGATAGATCAATTCGGCATGGGCATCACCGGCATCTACCATTTTTTCAACATCATATGCGTTGTTGGTGCCAAGGTAGGCGACTAGTCCGCCCTCACCTTTCACCATTTTCTGAACCTCCTTCTGCGAATACCTGCCGCTGAAGCAGAGCCTCACCAGGTCGCCAACCGGCAACGTTCCGGTGCGCTCAGGGCTGAAGGGCCCCTCGCCGTCGAGGCCCTGGTTCACATCAATGACTCTCCCTTTCTGGTGTGCGCCAATGGTGATTCCACCGCCGAGATGAACAACGATCAGGTTCAGTTCCTCGTACTTGCGGCGAATCGATTTGGCATATTCGCGGGCTACCGCCTTCTGATTCAGTGCATGAAAAATGGAAACGCGCTGCAGCAACGGATGACCTGAGATCCTGGCAATGTCGTCGAACTCATCAACTACAATAGGATCAACGATATAGGCTTTTGCATTCGGCAGGTTTTTTACCAGGTCATGGGCAATCAACCCTCCCAGGTTGCTGGCATGCTCACCGAAGGGGCTGCTTTGCAGGTCGGCGATCATGATGTCATTCACTTCATAAATCCCCGACTGGATGGGCTTTAATAAACCGCCACGGCCAACAACAGCCTGCAGGTCATCAATGTGAATGTCGGCTTCCTGAAGCTGCTGCAGGATGATCTCTTTGCGGAAATGAAACTGGTCTGTTATCTTTGAAAATGGCGCAAGTTCATCCGTGGTATGTTTGATATTCTTTAAAAAGATAGGCTCCGCATTCTGATATACGGCAATCTTGGTTGAGGTAGATCCTGGATTAATGGCTAGAACCCTGATGTCTTTCATTCGAATACTGCTTATTTTGAACCTTTGGAATTATTTCTGAGAACGGAGTGATGGTAACTGTAGGTAAAATAGATCACCATGCCAAGCGCCATCCAGATGATGAGCCGCATCCAGGTATCCATTGGCAAAGCAGCCATCTGGATAAAGCAGATAAGGGCTCCCAGGATGGGGATAAGGGGCACGAGGGGGGTTCGGAACGGACGTTCGATATCGGGCCGGGTTTTGCGCAGAACGATGATGCTGACGCAAACAATTGCAAAGGCAAGCAGGGTGCCGATGGATACAAGTTCCCCCAGGATGCTGATAGGAAGAACCCCTGCAAGCACAATGGCAACACACCCGGTAAGGATGGTGCTGACATAGGGTGTTTTAAACCTGGGATGCACCTTGGAAAATACCGGTGGTAGCAGCCCGTCTTTTGACATGGAATAAAAGATCCGCGGTTGTCCCATCAGCATGACCAGAATTACAGAACTCAGGCCGGCAATAGCGGCAATCTTCACGATAGGCCTGAGCCAGAACATGCTTTCGCCCATGGCGTTCACCCCAACTGCCACCGGATCAGAAACATTCAGCGTTGTATAGCTGACAATCCCGGTGAGTACAATGGCAACCAGGATATAGAGCACGGTTGAGAGGCTCAGCGATCCGAGTATCCCGATAGGCATGTCGCGCTGTGGGTTTTTGGCCTCCTGGGCGGCCGTGGATACGGCATCGAATCCGATATAGGCAAAGAAAATCACTCCGGCGCCCCGCAGGATGCCGCTCCATCCGAAATGGCCCCAAACCCCGGTGTTTTCCGGGATAAAAGGATGCCAGTTGTCGGCCCGCACGAATGCCACGCCAATGCCGATAAACAGGATGATGACAGCAACTTTTACAATGACCATGATGTTGTTGAAATTGGCCGACTCTCTTATTCCGATGATCAGCAGCAAAGTAAGAATTGCAATAATGACCATGGCCGGAAGGTTGACGATGGCGGTAACATGGGGGAGGGTGTCGATGTTTATCCCCTGGGCCAGCAAACCGGTGCTCAGATTTTCGGTGAGCTGCTGCCATCCCAGTTTTGGAACTTCAACCAGCACCGATCCGGTGGCTGCCGTAAACGCCGTCGGGATAAAAATCCCGAAGTCTCTTAAAAAGCTGACAACATATCCCGACCATCCGACCGACACTGTAGAAGCTGCAAAGAGATATTCGAGTATGAGATCCCAGCCGATGATCCATGCCAGAAATTCACCAAGCGTCGCATAGGAATAAGTGTAGGCGCTTCCCGAAATAGGGATCATCGAGGCAAACTCCGCATAGCACAATCCGGCAAAGGCGCAGGCGATCCCTGAAATGATAAATGAAATCACGATGGCAGGACCGGCATACTGGGCTGCGGCCTGCCCTGTGAGAACAAAAATTCCCGCCCCGATGATGGCCCCGATTCCAAGGGTCGTAAGGTTTAAGCCCGTCAGCGTTTTCTTTAAGCCCGACTTATTGTCTTTCGCTTCCTGGAGCAGTTCACCGAGAGGTTTTACAAGGAACAGGTTTTTGGCCATTGTTTCAGGTTATGCTAATGAACGCTATACTGCTGCAGCCATCACGATGCTGGCCTGCTTCGACTCTTCGGTGTCAGACCGGGAGGTGAGCACAATCGGCGCTGCGGCTCCCAGCACCACCGCTGCAAGTTTTGCATTTGCTGAAAATCCCAGGGCTTTGTACAGGATGTTGCCGGCTTCAATGTCGGGAACGATGAGGAGATCGGCATCTCCCGCAACATCGCTCACAATACCTTTGTGTTTCGCACTGGCTGCGCTTACGGCATTGTCATAGGCCAGCGGCCCGTCGATGATGCAGTTTTTTATCTGGCCACGCTGGCTCATTTTTGAAAGCATGGCAGCCTCCAGCGTAGCAGGCATGGCTTCATTCACCATCTCCACAGCGGCAAGAACTGCAACTTTAGGCCGGGCATATCCCAGCTTGTTCATGAATTCAACGGCATTCGTGGTGAGGGCGACCTTGGTTTTAAAATCGGGGGCCGGAATCATGGCCGCATCGGTAAGGCCAAGCAACTTATGGTAGGTGGGAATTTCAAACAAAGCGAAATGCGACAACACCTCTCCCTTTCGCAACCCGTTTTCTTTGTCAAGCACCCCGCGAAGGAACACGGCAGTCGGCACATTGCCCTTCATCAGGATATCTGCCTCCTTGTTGCGGACCATCTTAACGGCGATCTTCACTGAATTGGCGTCAACCTCTTCATTGACGATCTTCATGGCGCTTACATCGAGGTTCAGTTTACCGGCAATTTCATGAATTTTCTTTGCATTTCCGACCAGGATGGCTTCCACCATCCCCATCCGATCCACGGCGCAAATTGCTTCGAGGCAATGTTCATCGTGCGCGACTGCGACGGCAAGCCTCTTTTTACCTGATTTTACTGCCAGTTCATTGAGGTCGGTGAGCTTCTTTAAGCCTTCATTCCCGATCACTCCAGTTGTTGTAGTCATATAGCTGTATTAAAAATAAAAAATTACGAACAGTCCTTTCCTTCGGGGCAAACCTACGTGATTTTTCGCAAACAGACAAGCAGTTACGAAAAAAAAAATCGAAATAATATCCTACCTTTGCGGCCATTCTAAAATAGTTATCTTATGGATTTACCCTTTGCCGAGTCCTTTAAAATCAAAATGGTGGAGCCTATACGTAAGAGCAGCCGCCAGGAACGTGAAAAATGGATCAAAGATGCGGGCTATAACCTGTTTGGGCTCAGGAGCGATCAGGTATTTATCGACTTGCTAACCGATTCGGGAACAGGTGCCATGAGCGACCGGCAATGGTCGGAAATGATGCTGGGTGATGAGAGTTATGCCGGTGCCTCCTCTTACTTTAAAATGAAAGATGCCATCAGGGAGATTCTCGGATTTGAACACTTTTTACCGACCCACCAGGGACGTGCCGCCGAAAATGTATTGTTTTCGGTACTCATCAAGGAGGGTGACATCATTCCCGGAAATTCTCATTTTGACACCACCAAAGGCCACATTGAATTCCGCAAGGCAACGGCCGTCGACTGCACCATCGATGAGGCATTCGACACAACCCTGTCTCACCCTTTCAAAGGCAACCTGGATCCGGTAAAACTTGAAAACATCCTGAAATCCAAGGGAGATAAAATCTCTTTCATCATTGTTACCGTTACCTGCAATTCATCGGGAGGTCAGCCTGTTTCGATCGCAAACCTGAAAATGGTCAGGAACCTGGCCGACAAATATGGGAAAATGGTCGTCTTTGATTCTGCCCGTTTTGCCGAAAATGCCTATTTTATCAAATTGCGTGAAGATGGGTGCCAGGATAAACCCATTCGCGAAATTGTTCTGGAGATGTTTGCCTGTGCCGACGCCATGACCATGAGCGCCAAAAAGGACGCCATCGTGAACATGGGCGGCTTCATTGCCATGCGCAGCAAAGAACTTCACAGCAAGGCGAGCGTGTTCAACATCATGTTCGAAGGATACATCACCTATGGGGGAATGTCGGGGCGCGACATGAATGCCCTGGCTCAGGGCCTTTACGATGGCACTGAATTCGATTACCTTGAAACGCGGATCAGGCAGGTCGAATATCTTGGAAAACGGTTGATGGAGTTTGGAATCCCTGTTCAGCAACCGATTGGCGGGCATGCGGTATTTGTTGATGCGAAGCGTTTTCTGCCTCACCTGCCCAAAGAGGAATTCCAGGCACAAACCCTTGCAGTTGAACTTTACCTTGAAGCGGGTGTGCGTGGCGTTGAAATCGGCGCCCTGCTGGCCGACCGCGACCCGGTTACGCGGCAAAACCGTTATCCGGCACTGGAACTCATGCGACTTGCCATCCCCAGAAGGGTCTATACCAATAACCATATGGATGTTGTGGCTGTGGCCCTGAAAAATATTTACAACCGACGCGACACCATACGCAAAGGGTTGAGAATTGTCACTGAAGCGCCCATCATGCGCCACTTTACGGTTGCCCTCGACCTTGCGTAATCATTACCATGGATATTATAAAAAAACAGGCACGCTATCAGCGTTTGTATGACCAGCTGGACGGGCTGATGCTTAAATCGGCCGAGCCTGATGCCCGCATGGCTACGATCGTGGCAATTCTGCATCATAAAATGGAATATTTTTTCTGGACCGGCTTTTATCTTCTCAAATCAGGGGAACTGACGGTTCATACCTACCAGGGTCCGCTGGCCTGCCAGGTCCTGCAAAAACATACCGGCGTTTGCTGGGCGTCCATTGACCAGCAGAAAACAATGGTGGTGCCCGATGTACATCAGTTTCCGGGTCACATTGCATGTGATTCGCGCGCGCAGTCGGAAATTGTAATTCCGGTCAGAAGCCTGTTGGGCGACATTGCCGGGGTACTCGACGTTGATAGTGAAACCCTTGGCTCGTTCGATGCAACCGATGCCGAATGGCTCGAAAAAATCGTTAATCTCATTTACCGTTGAATCTCGCCGAACTGTTTCTTATTTCCCTGGGTCTTTCCATGGATTGCTTTGCCGTTTCGCTCACCTTCGGAACATCCCGCAAACTTAGTTGGAAAGATGTTCTCCGAATGTCGCTCCTGTTCGGACTTTTCCAGGGAGTCATGCCGCTGATCGGATGGTTTGCAGGCAACAGCCTTCAATCATCCATTGAGCCGGTTGATCATTGGATCGCTTTTGTCATTCTTGCTTTCATCGGCCTAAAAATGGTCTTGCAATCATTCTCCGGTAATGAGGGAAAGAGAGCGCTCGATATCAGGAAAATCCCTGTTCTGCTCTCCCTTTCCATAGCTACAAGCATCGACGCCCTGATAACCGGTGTTGGATTCGGATTCATCAGGGCAAACATTTATGAAGCAATCATTATTATCTCTGCCATTACCTTTGTCGTTTCGGTGATCGGTGCAAAGCTTGGCGAAAAAAACACCATTATTCCTGCCCGGTGGGCCGAATTTGCAGGTGGAATCGTACTGATCGCCATCGGCATAAAAGTTGTGCTCGAACACCTTGCCATTCTTTAACGGTTTAGTGTGCATGAGGGATTTTAATATCTTTGCAGGATATTCAACACGCATGAAACAAATCAGGGTAACCAAAGAATTCAGGTTTGAATCGGCACATGCTTTATCCGGATACGACGGCCCGTGTAAGAATGTACATGGCCATTCCTATGAATTGTCGGTAACAGTCATCGGTACGCCTGTTTCTGATCCGACATCGGTAAAACTTGGAATGGTCATGGATTTCGGCGACCTGAAAAAGATCATCAAAAGGCAGATTGTTGATCCATTTGACCATGCACTCCTTTTAAATGCAGAGGCTCCGAGGCATGAACTCGAAAAATTCGGGGAACCCTTCACCAATATCCTTTACTTGCCATACCAGCCTACCAGTGAAAATTTCCTGCTTGATTTTGCCACGCGAATCGGAAATTTACTGCCGGCAGGTGTCAGGCTTCACAGCATGCGGTTGAGAGAGACCGCAAGCTCCTATGCCGAATGGTTCGCCGAAGAAAACTGATTTCGCCATCTCACCATCTGACTATTTTTTCAAAAGGTGTGCATCCAAATTCACGTCACCCCTGTTTATCATGATCAGGCGGCCTGAATCAGCCGCAGCATGCCGGTCAAACCAGGTTGGCAAATACGCGCTGGCTAATTCTGAGTTGCCGCCCGGATCAACCCTCATCAAATATCTTCCTGCGTCAACTTTCGTAAATTGAAAATGGCCGTAATGGTCAACTTTTGCAGAACGGTAATAGGTCACCGAATCCCATGGCATCGCTTGGTCAGCAACTTCAAACAGCACCGAGGTTCCCTGGGTAAGGCGCTCTGCTCCTGCATAAGCATGTCCGCGCACCGTGGCATGACCTCCCGAACCAAAATATAATATCCCCACGAAGAAAATGATTGCAGCCGAACTCAATGCGAAGTAAAAGCTTATTGGTTTGTCGGCCAGAAGTGAAAAAGTTGCAACACGGCCCCAGATGCCGGCAGGTTTTGGCAAGGGATGCAACTGCATGTGCAGGCTTTCCCAAACCCTGGCGGGTGGTTCTGCTTCGAGGTCAGACAATGCCGACCTGAAACTCTCTTCTATCGGATCCTTATCTTCCATGATGCCGGCATAAGCAATGTTGTATCGTTTTTCCCCATCATCGAGCCTGCTCTTCACAAAATTTCTTGCCCTGTTCAATTGTGATTTCGATGCCCCTGCCGAAATCCCAAGCAACTCCGCAATCTCCTTGTGCTCATAGTTTTCAAAGACATACAGGTTGAAAACCGCACGATACCCTTCAGGAAGACTTTGAATGATGCCAAGCAACTCCTTTGTTGAAAGGGCCGATGCGGGATCCTCCTGCACCATGGAATATTCCTTATCGTCGGCATATTCAACATTCCTCCTGAATTTCAGGCGCTTTGCGTAGTAGTTTATGGCGGTGGTGACAAAGACACGCCGTACCCATCCCTCCAGGCTTCCCTCGAATTTAAACTGATGCAGGTGGCTGAACAGATGTATAAACCCTTTCTGAAGAATCTCCTCTGCTTCGGATTGATTTCTACCATAACGCAGGCAAATTCCAAACATTTTAGGCGCAAACCGATGATACAACTGGTATTCTGCAGCCGTATCCTTTTTCAGGCACCCGGATATCAAATCTTTGTCGTCGTCGAACAAGTCCTGGCAGGTTTTGACAAGCTAATAACAGTTGAATGCAACACTTAAAGCATGTTTAAATTTTCAATAGAAATATGATCATCATTTACGATTGAACAAGGGTTGAAAATAAATTTATGAAACCACCTTGCATAATGGGGCTAAAGCCCCGGTTGACAGCCAGCCATAAACCCCCGGCCTGAAGGCCGGGGCAATACATCATGTGAAATGCAGGATGAATTGCCCCGTGCTTTAGCACGGGGTTAAGAGAGAATGTTATAACAGGGGCTTTAGCCCCATTTTGAGACAACATTATTAGCAGTTTTTCGACTCTTGAATAAAAAACTTAAACAGCCTCTTAGTATTTAAGCAATTTTTTGACGGCAACGTGAGTCCCGCTTATTTCATCAATCACAAACAAATACATTCCTTTCCTGATCCCGCTTAATGGAATGGTAACCCTGGAGGACCCTTTTGCGCAATGCATTGAGCCTGTCCATACCGGCAGGCCGGTCAGCGTGGTGATTTCAAACTTCAGCGTGGTGGCCCGTGCAAGTTCAATGGTCATACTTACTTCATCGGATGCCGGATTTGGAAACAGGTCGCCGGTTACAACAGAAACGGAGGATTTATCCTGTACATAGGTCACGTCATGGTTGAAAAGCTCAAGTAAAAGGCTGTCGATAAGCGGTTTTGATGAATCAAGCCATACTTCGGTCAGCCTTGAATATTTTCCGGGGTATTCAACATACAGCTGGTAAGCCCCATAGGGAAGATTCTTCAATTCGAATTCGCCGGCGATTCCTGACAGCGCGCTTCGCACCGGTTGCAATTGCGCATTGAATAACATGACTGAGGCGTTGGGAACCATCAACGGGCCGCTATCCGGAGTTGCCATGGCAACATAGCCCCTGATAACACCGGGGCCGAACAGGGAATCATTGACAGGTGTAAGGCGAATGTCTGCCAAATAGGAGTTGCTGTCTGAAAGAATGAGGCTGTTGGCCTCTTTCCATAACATGCCCTGTTGGAAATAGCCCGGGAAATATTCTGAACAATGCTGGGAGCCCTGGGTCAGGAATGCTCGTACAATATAAGTCCCATGCAGTTTTCGCAGGAATGTGTAATAGCCAAGATGCGTGAACCTTTGGGTATCAACAGGTACAAGCCTGGTCCCATCAACCCTGAAAAGGCAGGCAATCCCGGTATCCCCTGTCGCCACCGGATTGTTTATGGGCATGGCGCCGATGAACAGGTGACCTCCAAGGTTAAAATACTTTTCTGCACTCACGGTCTGGCAGACGGAATCAATGCAAACAGTGTTTCCCTGCACCTTCTTCTCAATGAAAAGACAGACTTCATGAAGGCCGGGTGATTGAAAATGGTGCGTAACATCCGGGGTGACATAGGAGGCTCCATCGTCAAATTTCCAAAGAAATTTAGTGGGGTTGCCTGAGGAGGAGTTTTTGAATAAAAAAGTGTTGGGCTCCGGGTTCAGGGAGTCAAGTTTGCCGGTAAACGATGCATGGCAATCTGCTGAAGGTTCAAACTTAAGCGAATCGCATTTGCTGTCGTTGCATGTGGAAACTGAATCGATGTTATAGGCGGTCAGGCAGATCCTGAATTTCCCATAGGATTGGAAGGTGTGGCTCGGGTTGGGGTCGTACGATGAACTCCCGTCTCCAAAATCCCAATGCCAGCCATTGATGTTGCCGCTTGACCGGTCGCTAAAATGAGCTGTTAGCGGAACTAAAGGATCGGCCACATAGTCATAGTCGGCAACACAGGTTCCCGGTTCATGAATGGTAATGGCAACACAGTGATAATCGTGGCAGGGATATAAGGGATCAGGATTGGAAACTGTAAGACATATAAAATAGGTGCCGCCTGCGGCATAGGTGTGCACAGGGTTTTGAATGATGGTGGTTGCCCCGTCTCCAAAACTCCATTGCCAAAGCGTGATCTGGCCCGACGACTGATCCTGCAGATGAATGGTCATCGGGTCCACCGGATCCGGCATCACTGTAAAAGCTGCATCGCAGGCAGCTGGTACCTTTGCGTTACCAGGAGATTGCGCAGATGCATAGATTTCGGTGGCGCAAAGCAGCAAAATTAATAAGGAGGTTCTCATGGACTTGTCTTTTTTTGTCCGAAATTGAACTGTATGCCCACCCCCAGACCAATTGTCATAGGGGCCTTGAAGGTGACATTTTCCTGCTCAACCATCGGTTTCAGATAATATTTGAAGGATGGCTCGAGATAGATGCTAACCTGTTTATTCATCCGCATCTCAAAATAAAGGTCAGCCCAGACCTGCCAGTTTGTGGAAATTCGCGAAGGGGTGTCATCATCTGTGCGGATGATCGTCGCATTGCTGTATTCTACCCGCGGATCTGACTTACGTGAATCGAGCAGAAAGGAAACTGCCGGGCCTGCCTGAAAAGTCAGGCTTGCCCTTGCCGATTCAAACAACCGGTACCCGAGAAGCAGGGGCACCTGAAGATAGGTATAGCGGTCCTTGGTGCGGTAATCACTCGAATGATAAAGGCTGTCATATACCCCGATGGTTTGCGTATTGAAAATAATTTCATTGTTGTTGCCGACAGAATATGAGGTGACCGCAGTATAATAACCGACACTGTCGAGGCTTTTGTATTCGACGCTGTAGTTTCCTTCATCATAAACATAACCCAGTCCGATGCCGGCAGCAAGAGAGAAACGGGAAACATGGCAGGTCAAAACACCATCAAACCAGAAATTAACTTTTGAGTAGGCATCAGGCGTTGTATAGAAGGAAATTTCAGGGGTAATTCCAAGACTGGCCGAGAAAAACCGTTTGGTTTCAGATCCTGTTTTCATGATTCTGTTTATTCCTTCGGCATTGCTGATGGTAATGATGGTGTCGGTTCCTGCCGACAATCCCGGCAAGGTTGCCTCGAAAGGCGTGACACGGGAAATTTTCGTATTGGCAGCCAGTCGGCCAGTCCCTGAAGAGGTCGGCTCCTGAGCCGGCACAGTACTTGGTTTCGCCGCTTCTCCGGCTGCAGTTTCTCCGGCTGCCGCAAACTGCCCATGACGATACAACTTACCTGAGGGTAAAGTGGCTTTGTTGCTGCACCTGGCTGATGATCCTTCAGTTGGGGTTGCTGCGAGTTTACTGTCGAAACCGGCCAGTGAGCCTGCAATCGATTTTGCATCAGGATTTCCAACCGGCAAACCACCCTGGTTCAGGGTGATGTGTTGGGAAACATTTTCTTCAGGCACAGTATAATCATAAACGAAATAAGCGGTGGTGGCAACCAGCAGCATGGCGACAGTTCCGGTTACCCAATGCCTGGCGGAAAGATTGGTGAAGTTGAAGTGAATGAGCTCCCGCCAAAACAACTTCCGGCTGATGCCTTTCCAAAGGGCGGGTTTGGGTTCAACGCGATGACCTGCCATGGCCTGCCGCCAAAGCTGGTCTCCCCCACCCTTCTCAAAGGCCTGATAATCTGTTTTTTCACTCATTGACTGAAATGGTATTATTCATAAGATTAAATTCAATTAATTTCTTGCGCAACATTCTTCGTGCTTTTAACAACTGTGTTTTTGACGTATTTTCCGAGATGCTGAGTTCACGTGAGATTTCCCGGTGGCTGTATTCTTCAAACACATACATGTTAAAGACCATCCGGTAACCTGGCGGAAGCATCTGGATAAGCGCAGTAAGTTTTTCAGCTGATACCAGGGCATGCAACGCAGGCTGGTCTTCCTTGTCAAGAATCTCACTTTCGTTGATGCTGCCGATATCCTCAAGGAATGGCAGCTTCCTGCTTTTGCGGTAAAAATTCAGCGCATGGTTGATCATGATCCGTTTCATCCATCCTTCAAAAGAACCTTCATTGCGGTATGAACTGATGTTCTGGAATATTTTCATGAACGCTTCCTGCATTATGTCTTCAGCTTCATCATGATTTTGGGCATACCGAAGGCATATCGCCAGCATTACCGCAGCATATTTACGGTAAAGGGCGCTCTGGGCACTGCGCTTTCCGGCAACGCAACCCTCGATTATGGAATCGTCAATGAGCATCCAGTTTCAACTATTAATCAGACGTAAACCAGGAAATTAAGTTGCCTGTGGAATGTAAAAATACGAATTACTGTAACGTCTCCTTGAAATTGTCGAAGCTTGTTTCAAAGAAGAGTCGGCCTTCATGGCTCAGGATTCCGCAAAGGTGATACACAAAAATTTCATGGAAAACAACGAGGGATGTAAGCTCGTCCTGGGTGAACATGTCGTTGTCGAAGAGGCTTTCGGTTCTGGAAACATGAAGCTTCGCCACAATTTGCGCATTGAGCTCTTTGCGGTACAACCCTTCCTTCTTCCCCTTGTTCAGGTTATGGTATACCGATTCAAACATCCGTTTGCGCCTGATTTCCTTGATTTTCTGAAACAGGCCGGGATAATATTTCCTGATATCGTATTCCATGGATGGGTTGAATTCCCGAAACATAGAGTTAATAAACTTGTAAACTTCGAACAGCTCCTCAATGGCATTTAACTCCTTGCCCTCGATGGTTTTCAAAAATCCGCAGTCATGCTCATGTTCAAAAAGCAGCACCTGCTTCACCAGGTCTTCCTTGTCACTGAAGAACTCATAAATGGTTTTTTTGGAGATGCCAAGCTGTTTGGCAACGTCGTCCATGGTCATGCTCTTGATACCATAACGGCGGTAAAGCTTGCCAACGTGTTCAAGAATATACAGCGCCTTTGGATTCATCCTGCAAAAATAGGCAAAAAGAGACAAGGAAACGATTTTCGACTGAAAAGTTTTTTGCATTTTGAAAATTCATATATTTGCCTCCTGGAATTCATGCAGCGATGATGCAATCCTAATCAATACGATTTCACTTATGAAAAATTTTTTTTTTGTTACTGGTATTTTTTTAATTCTTGCAGGTTGCGGAGGCAAAGACGGCGATAAAAGATCCCGGCTGGAGCAGCTGAAAAAAGAGCATGACAAACTCACCACAGAGATCATGAAACTGGAAAAGGAGCTCAATCCTGCCCCTGAAGTTTCCTCAACCTTTGTCGCGGTCGACCTTGTCACTAAAAAGCCCTTCGAACATTACATCGAAGTTCAGGGCAGAATTGACGGCAATGAGAACATAGCGGTAAGTCCGAAGGGTCAGGGCGGCACTGTGACCAGAATTTTGGTCCATGAAGGGGATGCCGTTAAAAGGGGCCAGGTACTGGCAGAACTTGACGCCGACGTGTTGAAACAGCAATTGACCGACCTGAAAAACAAGCTTGCCTTTATCACCGATATTTATAGCCGCCAGAAAACGCTGTGGGATCAGCAAATCGGTTCGGAAGTGCAATACCTGAAGGCAAAAAATGATATGGAATCAGTTCAGAACAGCATTGCCACGCTCGACGAACAGATTAAATTGTCGGTCATTACGGCTCCGATCAATGGCACGGTTGAAGACATTCCGCTCAAAGTTGGTCAAATGGCTTCCCCCGCCTCCCCGATTCCGGCGTTCAGGATCGTCAATTTTTCGAAAGCAAAAGCCATGGCTGATGTTGGCGAAGCATATTCAGCAAAGGTCAAAACAGGCGACCAGGTAAAAGTCTTCTTACCCGATCTCAACCAGGAACTCACACAAACCATTACATTCGCCAGTAAATATATCAACCCCACCAACCGTACATTCCTTGTTGAAGCGGAGCTTCCTGCATCCGATATCCATTTTCGCGCCAACATGATTGCCGTGTTGCGGATTAAAGATTATTCGAATCCGGCAGCCATAGCGATCCCGCAGAATTATATTCAGAATTCACGCGACGAAGGACAGTTTGTGTTTGTGGCCGCCGAGGAAAACGGAAAAAAAATTGCCCGCAAACGTACCATCACCCCGTACATTTCATATAATGGCCTCACCGAGGTTGCAAATGGACTGAATGAAGGCGATAAAATCATCACTGCCGGATACAAGGATCTTTACAACGGCCAGCCCATCGACTATTAACCGCACCGGAAATGAAAGAAAAACAACACAAGCTCAAAGAGTTTTTTGCAACAAGCTGGTCAATTGACAACAAAGTGAGTATCTATGTGCTCACCATTATCATCACAACGCTTGGGATAATGTCCTATTTCAGCATACCAAAAGAACAATTTCCTGAAATTATCATACCGACCATCCTTGTGAATACAGTTTACCCGGGAACCTCCCCCGAAGACATGGAAAACCTGGTGACCCGCCCCATCGAAAAGCAATGCAAGTCGCTGGCCGACGTAAAAAAAATTACCAGCAATTCGATCCAGGATTTTTCCACCATTGTTGTCGAATTTAACCCCGGTATCGAGGTCTCCGAAGCCAAGCAGCGGGTGCGCGATGCCGTCGACAAAGCCAAGACCAACCTGCCGAACAACCTGCCGAAGGATCCCGACATCAAAGAATTCGATATTGCCGAAATCCCGATCATGAATATCAACCTGGCCGGTGATTATGACCTGCAGCGGTTGAAAAAGTATGCTGAAGCTGCCCAGGATAAAATTGAAACGTTGAAGGAAATAACCCGTGTCGACATCGTCGGAGCCCTTGAACGTGAGATCCAGATTGATGTGAACATGTATAAAATGCAGGCGGCCAGCGTATCCTTCCGCGATATTGAATCGGCCGTTGCAGCAGAAAATGTAACGGTCTCTGCAGGAACGATCACCTCTTTCGGAACAAAATATACGATTCGGCTGGCGGGACAATTCAAATCGCCGGAACAGATCAAAAACATCATGCTTAAATCGGCCAGCGGAGCGATCATTTATATCCAGGATGTAGCTGATGTGAGGGATTCTTTCAAGGACCAGGAGAGTTTTGCCCGCCTCGACGGAAAAAATGTAATCACCTTGAATGTGATCAAGAAGAGCGGTGAAAACCTGATCAATGCTTCCGATAAAATCATGGAGATCATGAATGCCATGAAAAAGTCGTCCTATCCGCCCGATCTGAATGTGAACATCACAGGCGACCAGTCGCGGTTTACAAAAAGCACCCTCGAGGAACTCAACAACACCATCATCATCGGGTTTATCATGGTGATCATTGTGTTAATGTTCTTCATGGGTTTCAACAATGCCTTTTTTGTCGCATTGTCGGTTCCGCTCTCAATGTTCGTGGCATACCTGATCATGCCCGGCCTGGGTTTCACGATGAACATGATCGTGATGTTCGGATTCATCTTTGCCCTGGGGATCATCGTGGATGATGCCATTGTAGTCATCGAAAACACGCACAGGCTGCACAGGAGCCAACCCGATATTGTGAAGGCGGCGAAAAACGCCGCCGGTGAGGTCTTTCTGCCCATCCTTTCAGGAACGCTCACCACGCTTGCACCCTTTTTTCCCCTGGCTTTCTGGCCCGGAATTGTCGGAAAATTCATGCATTACATGCCTGTTACGCTGATCCTTACACTTTTTGCATCGTTGTTTGTAGCCTACATCATCAACCCTGTATTTGCGGTTACCTTCATGAAACATGAATATGATGACGTCGAACACCGCACCAACCGGAAAAGGCTGCTCATCACCAGTGGGATTTTGCTCGTGCTTGCGTTGATCGCATACCTGGCAGGAGGATTTGCCCTCGGGAATATTTTCATCTTCATGCTTCTGCTGAATGCCCTTTACAGGCTGTTGCTGAAAAAGGCCATTCTCCGCTTTCAAACGGCTGCATGGCCATGGATACTGCAGCAATATGAACGTACGCTGATTTTAGCCCTGAGGGGCAAAAACCCCTGGTATATTTTGGTTGGCGTGGTCTCGCTGCTCTTTTTCAGCTTTTACATCATCGGAGTTGCCAAGCCGAAAGTGTTGTTCTTTCCCAACAACAATCCCACCTTTGTAAATGTTTTCATCAAAATGCCGGAAGGAACCGACCAGCGCGTCACCGATTCGGTGACCAGGCTCGTTGAAAAAAAGGTCAGCCATGTGCTTGGTGAAAAAAATCCGGTGGTGGAGTCTATCATCAGCAACGTCGGTTTCGGGGCGGGAGATAACGTGTTCGACCGGTCGGTATCCTCAAATAAAGGGAAGCTTACGATCAACTTTATTGAAAGCAAATTCAGGAAAGGCGTTTCAACGCAGGATATCATGGATAAGATCAGGGATAACCTGAAAAATATTCCGGGGGCAACCATCAGTGTCGAAAAAAACAAGATGGGCCCCCCTACCGGCAAACCCATAAACATTGAAGTAACCGGCGAAAACCTCGATGCCCTGATTGCGACTTCGGGCAGTTTCAAAGCATACCTCGACTCGTTAAAAATAGGTGGCATTGAGCAACTTAAATCAGATTTCGACAACAACAAACCAGAGATCATCATCAGCATCGACCGGGTGCGTGCCAACCGCGAAGGACTTTCGCTTGGCCAGATCGGGCTTGAGCTGCGCACAGCCATCTATGGGAAAGAAATTTCAAAATACAAGGAGGATGAAGACGAATATCCCATCCAGCTCCGGTATTCGGAAAAGGAGCGAACGAATGTCAACCAGATCATCAATGCTAAAATCACCTACCGGGATATGAATACGGGGCTGCTGCGCCAGATTCCGATCTCTTCAGTAGCCTCTGTTCATTACAAGGATACTTATGGCGGAATTAAGCGAAAAAATCTCAAGCGAGTGATCACCCTGTCGTCGGAAGTTCTTTCGGGATATACAGCAAATGAGGTTGTGGCATCAATCAACAAATCCTTGCCCGGCTTTAACTTGCCTGATGATGTGGAAATCAGCCTGACCGGAGAACAGGAAGATCAGAAGGAGACCATGGTTTTCCTTATAAAGGCGATGATGATCGCCATTGGCCTGATCTTTTTCATCCTGATCACCCAGTTCGGGTCGCTCAGCAAATCGTTTATCATCCTCAGCGAAGTCATTTTCAGTGTGATCGGTGTGCTTCTTGGCATCGCCATCTTCGGAATGTCGATCAGTATCATCATGACCGGGTTGGGAATCGTCGCCCTGGGCGGGATCGTGGTTCGGAACGGGATCCTCATCGTCGAATTCGGGGATGAGCTGAAATCCAGGGGCATGAAAACCAGGGACTCCATCATCCAGGCAGGAAAAACAAGGATTACCCCGGTGGTGCTTACGGCCACTGCCACCATGCTTGGCCTGGTGCCGCTTGCAGTCGGAATGAACATCAACTTCGTGACCCTGTTTACAGAACTTAACCCACACCTCTATTTCGGAGGCGATAATGTAGCTTTTTGGGGACCCCTTTCATGGACGATCATCTTCGGACTGAGTTTTGCCACATTCCTCACACTGGTCTTCGTACCGGCAATGGTGATGATCGATGCGCAAATGATAGCCGGGATCAGGCGGAGAAGGTCGAACCGCATGGCCAAAAAACTCAGGAAAGCCTAGGAAATATTTTTAGAACTTCTCCAACAATTTGCTCAGCTTGATCTTCTGGCTCAGCAGCGTGTAGATTGACTGCATGTAGTCGTTGTTGGAAATGAGAAACTGATTGTAACGCTGGTTCAGGTCAGTGCTTCCGACCATGCCGCGCTTGTATTTTTCCATGGTTTTATCATAAATCTTCCGGGCTGTTTCAAAGCCCTTTAACTTATTCCCATAAATCTCATATGCATTGTTGAAATCTGACTTCACCGTGGCAACCTGCAGTTCTAATCCGACTCTCATCTTCTCATCATTGACTTTGGATTTCTCCACATTGAGCCTGGCCTGGTCAACAACATACTTGCGGCTGCCGCTGCTCCAGATCGGCACTTGCAGCGAAACACCAAGCAATACGGTAGGATACCAGACTTTATTGGTATTTGCAAAGGTCCATTCATTTCGCTGTGCATTCGTTTGCGCGTTTAAAAAACCGGCAAGGGTAGGCTGGTACGCGGTTTTCGAAAGCTTGTATTGCATCAGGGTAAGATAATCAGCCTTTTTCAACAGGGTATAATCAATATTCGACTTGTAATCAAACGGCTGGCTGATCAGCGCCTCGCGGTTCACCTGGGCAAGGAAAAAGTCCAGGTTGTCTGTTTGCACCATTTCCTGGTTATCCTTCAGCCCCATTAAAAACTTAAGGCTGGCATAGCCGATGTCTCTCAGACTTTTCGTATAGGTTATGGTCGATTCCAGGTTCGATCGGTTCAAGTCAGCCTGGTCAACTTCAATGTCTTCAATTAAACCGGCTTCATAGGCCTTTCGGGCCTCTTCAACCAGCTTGCTGACAACCACGTAGGTAGAATCAAGTATTTTGATCCCTTCGTTCACCACAAGCAGGCGCATGTAGACATCGGCAACCTGGTCGCGCACATCGACTTTATTCCGGACATCCTTTTGTTTGGCGGTTTCCAGAAATGCCCTGGCGGTTTGCAAACCAACAAGGTATTGACCGCTGTATATAAGTTGCGTAAGTGTTCCCTTTACCGTCATGTTGTATTTTGTACCAAACGTTACCGGGGTAAAAGTTCCCGGTTCACCAAAAATTTCTCCGGGCAGCAGGGTCGTCGGCTGTATAAAATAATCGGTGTAGTCAACACCCGCATTAACCTGTGGTAATCCGATGGCGGTGTTCTGCTTGACCATTTTACGGGCGATTTCAACGTCGGTAGCTGAATTTATCAGGTCATAACTGTGCTCAAAGGCGTATGCCTGGGCTTGTTCAAGCGAAAATTGAAGCACTTCGCCAGGCATGCCAGGGGAAGATTTCTGGGCGGATGAAACCAGCACTGCCATGAGGCAGACAGAGAGCAGCGGAAAGAATAAGCGGTATGTCATTTGGTTGAGGAGAATTTTTTAAAGTTAACCTTCCGTTTTTGTTTTTCATAGTAATCAATTCCATTCCCGTTGGCGATGCCCCTGATGAATGTATCGAACATTACATCAAACAAGGTTTGAAAGGAAAATTTATCTGCAGGAAAGAATTCCGGGTTATGAAGGTCAATCAAACGGCGAATGTAAAGCCTTGCCACAAGCTCAATGCTGAGATCATCGCGATACATTCCCTGGCTGATGCCCTTTTGCAGGTTTATTTGTATCTTATGGTAAATAAATTCAATGCGCTCATCGATGTGCCGGTGATAGATGTCGGGGTAATATTTCTTCAGGTCAAAGGTCATGGAGGGGCTTACATCCCTGAAACGATCACCAAGATCGCGGCTGACAATGAGCAAAATGTCGATAGCGTTCACCCCTTCGAAATTATGGTGGTCAAAAATGATCTCGAAGTTCTGGCGCTCAAGTTCAAGTAACTTTGAAACAAGTTCGGTTTTACTGGGAACATGCTGGTACAGCTTCTTTTTCGACATGCCCAGATCACGACAGATGTCATCGACGGAGATGCTCCTGACACCATATTTGTAAAAAAGTTCCCTGACTCTTTCCAGGATGTCGACCAATGCTTTATCCATTCACTCTTGTGGTTGGTGTATGGCAGTGCGTAAATATTTTACCATCAATAATCAGCCTGCACCGAGACAAAGGTAGGAATAATTCGGGTAAAAGAAACAAAACAAGGGTAAAAAGTTTCTGCCGCTCCGTTGTTACTCAACAACCATTTTCCGCTTGAGAAGCTGGTCCCCGCTGATAAGAGTGTAATAGTAAAACCCGGGTACTAGGCCGAACTCCCGGCTGTTGAACTGTTCGATTTGCTTTCCGGCCGGCACCTCAGTATTGGAAAGAAGGGTGGCAACTTTATTTCCGCATATATCAAATACTTGAAGGCTAACCCTGGTTGGAACCGGAACCTTGTAGGCGATATAGGTGACGTTCTGCACGGGATTGGGATAGTTCTGATCAAGTGAAAACGGCACAACAGATTCTTTTTCAGGACTTAACCCCACAAAAACAGAGTCGGCCAGGGCGGTCATGATACTCAGGGATCCATTTTGCAGTCTCGTCCAGATAGGGCGTACAATGTTGTTATGTGCTGAAATGTTGGTGTAGTCTCCAAAAAAAATCGCAGGATCGGGATTGAAGGGTGTTTCACTGACTTTGATATTTGCAAAAGTTTCACCACCATCCTTTGAAACTGCCATATAAACATCCGTAAGGTTGCTGGTGTAATTACGCCGGTCGTAAAAAACAGTATAGATATAGCCTGTTACCTGGTCAATCGTCATCCAGGTAAAAAATTGCTGCCGGCCGGCGGGGTCATCGTTGATCCGTTTTGGAGCAGACCAGCTCGTGCCACCGTCGGTCGATTTAATGATCCATACATCAGTGTCATACTCTCCATTCCGCTGATCCGACCAGTTGATGTAGATGGTTCCCCGGTTAGGCCCGCTGCTCAGGTCGCAGCATGTTACCGGCAATCCGTTGGCACGATATATCCCGGGCACTGCGAAATCCCAGCCGCCCGGCATGTCGCCGATCACCTGGTTAGTTGCGGGCCAGGTATTCCCTCCATCGGTCGATTTTGTGAAGATGAGCCCAAGGGGGCCGGCCCAGGAAACATAGATCTCTCCATTGGGACCGACAGCTGGCACCGCACCTTCCACTGTATTATCCATATCAACACAGTCGCCGGCCTTGGTATTGATCCTTGTCGCGGAGCTCCAGGTAAGGCCGCCGTCGGAAGAACTGCTGAACATGATGTTGGAACTGTCCTGGGGGGCCGTGCTGTTGTAAGCATCAAACTGGGTCCAACAGGTGTGGATGGCATTGTTCGACGGATCAACAACTGCCCACTCCTTATCCTGGTCCTTCGACCCGTTCAGCCCCATGAAGGATCCATTGCTCCAGGTCTGGCCCCCGTTAACCGACTTTTGACAAACAATCCGGTCAAGCCATTGCGGCCAGCTTGGAACAGAAAGGTGGAAAAAACAGAAACTGCCGGCAGTGTCGGCGATGATGACCGGATCGCCCCATACGCCGTAGGTTGAGGTAAGCACGCCGGAAGTCCAGCTAACCCCTCCGTCTGACGAATAATAGTAGTTTTCGGTATTGGAACCGGCAACCATCTCGTTTGTGTTTTTCGGATTGATGCAAATGGAGGGCTCATTGGGTTCATTCTCGGTTCCGATGACGATATTCGGATATTGAGCAGTCAGCTTTGTTGAAAAAGCTAAAAACAGGAGAGCGCCTAACAGCAGGTTATGCATTTTTTTCAGGTTTTTCGATCTGCAAAATTAGTTAAAAATGACCCTTTTACACTTCGAAGAACCATTTTTTTTTGTATGTTTGGCAACTTAGCAACGAATGCCTATGAAACGATGTTACCTGATTCTCGCAATCCTTGTTTTCCAAAATGCCGCAATTTCACAAAATGCTGATTTGCAGACATTTTACGAAAAGTCAGGGATGCTTGAAACACCACGATACCAGGAGACAATCGATTATTGCAGGCGGCTTGCTGCCGCATCAGAAATGATTTCTTATATCACCTTCGGGAAAAGCGCCCGGGGAAACGATCTTCCATTGCTGATCCTCGACCGGCAAGGTCTCAGTGATCCGGAAGCAATCCATGCTGCAGGACGTACAATCCTGTTAGTCCAGGCCTGTATCCATGCCGGGGAAAGCGAGGGCAAAGACGCAGGATTGATGCTGGTGAGAAACCTGGCCATGCAGAAACCCGTATCCAAATTGCTTGAAAACGTCTCCATCCTCTTCATTCCCATATTCAATGTCGACGGGCACGAACGGTTTGGCCCCTACAACCGCATCAACCAGAACGGGCCTAAGGAGATGGGCTGGCGCACTACAGCCAATAACCTCAACCTCAACCGTGATTTTCTCAAGGCCGATTCCCCGGAGATGCAGGCATGGCTGAAAATGTTCAACAACTGGATGCCCGATTTTTTTATTGACTCCCATACCACCGACGGGGCCGACTACCAGTATGTGCTTACCTACCTGATGGAGATATATGGCGACATGGACGAAGGGCTCACAAACTGGTCAAAGAGCACCTTTATCAGGCAAATGCAGACACACATGAATGAAGGCGGTTACCCGGTTTTTCCTTATGTCGGGTTCCGGAACTGGCATGATCCCCGCAGCGGGCTGGTTACTGAAGTGGCCCCCCCGATGCTTTCGCAGGGCTACACTGCACTGAGAAACCGCCCCGGACTGCTGATCGAAACCCACATGCTCAAACCCTATCAGCAGCGGGTGGAAGCCACTTATGAATGCATACGCACAACACTTGAAATCCTGGATAAAGAGTCGGAAAACCTGAAAATGCTGATTCGAAAAGCCGACGGCCTCGTAAGCAGCGAATCTTTTTTAGATGCACCGTTTCCGCTCCGGTTTGAAACCCGCAAGGATGACAGCACCATGGTCGACTTCCTGGGCGTGGAATACAAGGCAGTAAAAAGCGATATCAGCGGAGGCGACTGGTTCCGGTACAGCAACATTCCAACAACATTGAATATCCCCTATTTTTTCACCGCCATCCCTGCCGTTGCGGCAAAGTTACCCTATGCATACATCGTTCCGGCTGAATGGGCTGCAGTGATTGACCGTTTAAAAATCCATGGCATAAAGCTAACGAAGCTAACGAGGAATGAAACCATGCGGGTCGCCACCTGTCGGTTTAAAAATCCGAAATGGCAGCAGAATCCATATGAAGGACGACATCCGATGACCAACATCGAATATGACGAAACAGAAGAAACCAGGGTGTTTTCGGCCGGTTCAGTTTTGGTGGAGGTGATGCAGCCTGCGGGGCGTATCATTCCCCATATCCTCGAGCCGAAAGGCAATGGGTCGTTTGTTTACTGGGGTTTTTTCGACGCCACATTTGAGCAGAAAGAGTATGGCGAATCATACGTGGTTGAAAAAATGGCCCGTGAAATGATGGACAATAATCCTGCGCTTAAGCAGGAATTTGAACAGAAAAAATCGGCAGATACTGCCTTCGCACGAAATCCGCAGCAGATCCTTAACTGGTTCTACAATAAATCTCCATATTCCGACAACCTGAAAGCGGTTTATCCGGTGGGAAAAATCTACGACCGGAAAGTGCTCGAAGCCATCAAACAATGATCCGCGGAACGCCTGCCATAATTTTTCCTATGATTGCGGCATCGGGGTTGCCTGCGTCATGCATGCGTGCGACCAATTCCATCGCATGGTGCTCCGGCAATGAAATAAGCAGGCCACCCGAGGTTTGTGCATCCGCGAAAATAAGTTTCATCAGTTCCGGTGTTGCATCATCCCATTGCACAAACTGCTTCACATAGTCCAGGTTATTTTTGGTGCCTCCGGGAACCAATCCGGCAGCAACATATTCCCAGGCTGAATCAAGAACAGGAACCCTGTCGGCGAATATAACTGCCTCCACGCCGGCCCCGCAAACCATCTCTTTCAAATGGCCCAGCAAACCGAACCCGGTAACATCGGTGCACGCGTTTACCGGAAATTCCGACATGATTTCGGCCGAGAGCCTGTTGAGTTCAGCCATCACCTGCATCACCCGGGCAATGACCGCAGGATCAGCCAAACCCCGCTTGATTGCGGTGGTTATGATGCCGGTTCCCAGCGGTTTTGTCAAAACAAGGGCGTCTCCCGCCCTTGCAGTGGAGTTTCGTAAGATTTTTGCCGGGTGAACATGGCCGGTCACCACCAATCCGAATTTGGGTTCATTGTCTTCGATGCTGTGGCCGCCAATCACCTGGATTCCTGCTTCGGCAACTTTATCGTTCGCACCTTTCAATATCTGATGCAGCACCTCGATGGGCAATTTCCGATCGGGAAATCCGACTATGCTGAGGGCAAAAAGTGGCTTTCCTCCCATTGCGTATATGTCGCTCAATGCATTAGCCGCTGCAATGGCGCCGTACATATAGGGATCGTCGACTACCGGCGGAATGAAATCAACCGTTTGAACGATGGCCGTATGGTCATCAATCAGGTAAACTGCCGCATCATCCGATGTTTCATGGCCCACCAAAATTGCCGGGTTGCTTTTAACCGGGATGCCTTTTAATATTTTTTCAAGAAGTTGGGGCCTGATTTTGCAGGCACAACCCAGTGAATGGGTGTATTCTGTAAGGCGGATATGGGATTCCTCATGTTTTGCCTCCCCTGTTAAACCCCGGTATGCGTTCGCAACAATGGATATGGCAGCATGGATCTCTTCACGGGTGGTACTTCGACCGATTGAAAAACGAACTGTTCCCATCGCGAATCTCATGGGGACATGCATGGCCGTCAGCACACCTGAAATATCCGTTTGATCGGCATGGCAGGCGGCTCCTGCAGAGGCTGCAACACCATTCATCTCTGCGAGCAGCATGGCAGCCTCAACATCAGGAAATCCGAGGCTAAGGGTATTGGGCAACCGCAATTCAGTGTGACCATTCAAGCGAACTTCCGGCACCGCCAGGCGTATGCCTGCGTGGAGCTGATCACGAAAATCGCGCATGGCGTGTTCTGAATCCCGGGTCAGCAATTGCTGTGCGATCCCGGCTGCTTTACCTAAGCCCACGATCTCCATCACATTTTCTGTTCCGGCCCGGAGATTCGATTCATGATCGGCGCCATGAATAAGCTTTTCAAGCTTGACACCTCGCCGGATATAAAGCGCACCAACACCTTTCGGGGCATATAATTTATGACCCGCAACAGAGAGCAGATCAACATGGAGCTTCTCCACGTCAACAGGGATCTTGCCAACCGACTGGGCGGCGTCGGTATGAAAGAGAATCCCGTGTTTCCGGGCAATTTTTCCGATTTCCTCAATGGGCTGTATCGTACCCGTTTCATTGTTTGCATGCATCACCGTGATCAGGATGGTGGAAGCGGTAATTGCATGTTTAACCTCTTCGGGGTCAACCATCCCGAATTCATCCACCGGCAGCCAGGTAATGCTGAAGCCTGATTTTTCGAGGTAGCGGCAAACTTCCGTCACGGCAGGATGTTCAATGGCTGTGGTAATGATGTGGTTCCCCTTGTGCCGGTTTGCAAAAGCAGCACCTTTGATGGCAAAATTGTTTGACTCCGTACCACCGCTGGTGAAAACAATCTCGTCGCTCCGGGCATTCAACAGGGATGCGATTTGTCTCCTGGCTGCGATAATGGCACTCTTTGGCCCGGCTGCATAAGGATGGGCACTTGACGGATTTCCAAAATAGTGTTCCAGGTAAGGGCGGATAGCCTCAGCCACCAGTGGATCCACAGGCGTTGTTGCATTAAAATCAAGATATATCGGTTCCATGTCAACACAATTTATAAGCAAAATCAATGATCTTCGAAGCATCTGCTTCAATATCCTCACCTGAGATTTGAATTTCATGCACATGCTTTTGCTCCCTGCGCAACGTTGAAAACAGGTATGCTTTGTCATAATAGGCAAGTGCAATGGCTGCAACCACATGAAATTGGTTGTTGTCAAGGGCATTGATCGCCTCCCGGGTGCGGGCACCTCCCAGGCGTTCGGCAATCCGGTTGATCGCATCCGCCAGTTGCTGCTTGTCAAACGCGGCATACTCCTTTACCAGGCGTTTAATGCGAATCTCCGGGTCCATCACCACCTTGAGCAGCCTGCTTGAGGCGATATGCGCCACCACCGGATCGGGCAGGGTGAGCCTGCCGATCATGCGGCTCTCATCCTCAATCCACACGAAACGTGAAGGGTCGATCTCCGACCAGCGGGCATACAAATCATTTTCAAATTGCTCATTGGTGGGTTGCGGAGGCTGTCCAAGCGCCCCGAAAACAGACCCCTTGTGGCAGGCCAACCCTTCGAGGTCGATCACCTGTTCACCCCTGCAGGCAATCGCATGCAATAATTCTGTTTTTCCGCTTCCGGTGAAGCCTCCCAAAACCATGATCCGTGCAGGCCTTGCAAGCCCTTCACGGATAAATCGCCTGTAGGCCTTATAGCCGCCGGCCAACAAATAAACATCATACCCGGCCTTGCTGAATACTTCCGCCATCAAGACACTGCGCAATCCGCCCCGCCAGCAATGAACGAGAATTTCTCCGCCAAACGCCGGAATCTCTCTCGCTGATCGTATATACATCCCGGTTTTTGGCAACGCCACGTCGAGGCCTTTCAATATGGCCTCATCCTTCCCCGACCGAACATAGAGGGTTCCGACCATTGCCCGTTCGTCATCATCGAAAACCGGGATGTTAATGGCTCCCGGAACATGGCCCTGTGCATACTCTCCCGGCGATCGAACATCGATAACCGGCATTCGGGCCGCTTGCGCTAAAAAACTGGTCGGTTCAATTGGCCTGATCATCGGGTAAATTAGAGTTTTTGTCAAAAATAGGCTGGTTTTCCCAGCTAAACAAGGATATTGTAATACTTTTACAATCTGATTACCTGTTCATGATCCTGTTGGGAATTACTGCAACGCTTGAGACTGGGAGAGGGCACGCATGCTTGGGAACAGGCAGGCGGCCAGGCTGATCGAATTGCATTGCAATCGGTAATAATTCATACCTTTGCGGCCTAATAAACAAGATAATGAGCGATTCCATCCATCATGAATGCGGCATCGCGATGGTCCGCCTCCTTAAACCACTGGAGTTCTATCTGGCCAAATACGGAACAGCTTTCTACGGCTTGAACAAACTGCACCTGCTCATGCAAAAGCAGCATAACCGGGGGCAGGACGGGGCCGGTATTGCATCCATAAAATTTGACCTCGACCCCGGAACCAGGTTTATTAACCGAATCCGGTCAATTGATAACGCCCCGATCCAGGATATTTTCAACAAGGTGATTCATTCGGTGAAAGAAATTGAGGAGCGCCATCCCCATCGGCTGAATGATGTTCAGTGGCTGAAGCAAAAAGTTGACATGCTGGGGGAGTTGTACCTTGGCCATCTTCGTTACGGCACCTTTGGCAAAAACAACCTACTCAACATCCATCCATTTGTGCGGGAAAATAACTGGATGACCAAAAATCTCGTTCTTGCAGGCAATTTCAACCTCACAAACGTCGATGAACTTTTTGAAAAACTGATCGATCTGGGCCAATACCCGGTTGAGACCAGCGATACCATTACCATTCTTGAAAAAATGGGCCATTTCCTGGATGAAGAAAACGAAGTGCTTTACCAGAAGTTTAAAAAGAAGGGCTTTCCAAAACGTGAAATCACGACTCAGATCGCAAAACACCTGAATGTTCAGAAAATTCTTCGGGGAGCAGCCAAAACATGGGATGGCGGTTATGTGATCGCCGGCATGTTCGGCCACGGCGATGCTTTTGTCATGCGCGATCCCTGCGGAATCCGTCCGGCGTTTTACTACCAGGATGAAGAAATCGTGGTTGTTACTTCTGAAAGGCCTGTCATACAAACCGCCTTGAATGTTTCATTTGATGCCATTCACGAACTTATGCCCGGCCATGCACTTATTATCAAGAAAGACGGCAAAGTTTCCGAAAAAGAATTCAGCAAACCCCTGGAAAAGAAACCCTGCTCATTTGAGCGGATCTATTTTTCGAGAGGTACCGATAAAGAGATATACCGTGAGCGTAAAATGTTGGGGAAACTTCTAACCCCGGCGGTCCTGAAAGCGATTGATCATGATGTTGAAAATACCGTGTTTTCCTACATCCCCAATACCGCCATCGATGCCTATTACGGCCTGATCGAGGAGATGGATGCCTTCTGCGACAGGATCAAAATCGACCGCATCCTGGACGCCGGAAAATCACTCAACGCAGAAGTCCTTAAAAACATCTTTCAACTAAAGCCGCGGGCAGAAAAAGTTGCCGTCAAGGATATGAAGCTGCGCACATTCATCACCCGCGATTCACAGCGCGATGACCTCGCAGCCCATGTATACGACATCACATATGGCAGCATACGCCGAGGAATTGACAACCTGGTTGTGCTTGATGATTCCATTGTAAGAGGAACTACTTTAAAGCAGAGCATCCTCCGGATCCTCGACCGGCTTGGGCCCCGAAAAATTGTCATCGCATCGTCTGCTCCGCAAATCCGATATCCCGACTGCTACGGCATCGATATGGCCAAGATAACCGACTTTATCGCCTTCAAGGCATCAATCGAGTTACTGAAGGAGACTCACCAGGAACACATTATCAACGAGGTTTATATTAAAGCCAAGATGCAGGAAAAGTGGCCGAAGGAGCACATCGTCAACCATGTGAAGGATATCTACAAACCCTTCAGCGCTGAACGTATTTCTGAGAAGATATCTGAATTGCTAACCCCTGCAACCTGCAACGCAGGCGTTGAGATTGTTTATCAGACAATTGCCGACCTGCACGAAGCGATCCCGAAACACAAAGGCGACTGGTACTTTACCGGGAACTACCCCACGCCGGGTGGCAATAAAGTCGTCAACCGGGCATTTATCAACTATATAGAAGGTAAAAACGTGAGGGCCTATTAATCAATTGCTCCGGAAATCCGTTCTGCGATTTCCTTAAACCCTTCAGGTGTGTAGCTGAGTTTCGGTTTCCTGAAATCCATATCATGCATCGCTTGCAAGGGAATCAGGTGTATGTGCGCGTGGGGAACCTCAAGCCCGATCACCGTGATGCCGATCCGCCGGCATGGAACAACCTTTTCAATTGCCTTGCCGATTTTCCTGGCAAAATTCCATAACCCGGCATGCAGTTCCTCGTCCAGGTCGAAAATGTAGTTGACCTCCTTTTTGGGTATCACCAGGGTATGACCTTCCTGAAGCGGGTTGATATCAAGAAACGCGAGAAAGTTATCATCTTCTGCCACCTTGTAGCAAGGAATCTCACCGTTCACGATCCGTGTGAATATTGTTGCCATACTTAACTCTTCAGGCGTGTTATTTCTACAATTTCAAAAGTAATTTTCCCGGCCGGAACAGTTATTTCAACCGTTTCTCCGAAACTCTTGCCCAGCAATCCCTTGGCAATCGGTGAACTTACAGAAAGTTTGCCCAATTTAATGTTGGCCTCATTTTCCGGAACAAGGGTATAGGTCACCGTTGTGCCATTCTGGGAATTCAACAGTTTAACGGTCGAAAATATCAATATTTTCGTATTGTCCAGTTTCCGCTCGTCGATGAGCCGTGCATTGTTGACGGTTTCCTGAAGCTTGGATATTTTAAGCTCAAGCATCGACTGGGCCTCCTTTGCAGCAGCATATTCAGCATTTTCCGACAAATCACCCTTATCCCTGGCCTCCGCTATCTGGCGCGATATTGAAGGCCGGTCGACCGTCGTTAATTGGTGCAGGTCAGCCCTGAGTTTTTCCAAACCTTCAGGAGTGTAATATTTTATATCCGACATTTCCGCAAATTTATTTGATGTTATAATAAGGCAAAAGACCCTGTCAAAGGGCCCTTTTGCATAAAAGAAACGGTTTACTGAAATAAGTTGCAGCGAACTTTAAAAATTAAGTTTTATGCCAACGCTATGTGTTCCCTGAAAAGGGTTTGTTGCCCTGTACGAATAATCGATCGCCAGTCCCGACTCTTTCTCCTTGTTGAATGGCACAGATACCGTAAAACCTGCGCTCATTCCTGTATAAACCGTACCCCTGTTTGCAAGGTCAGAGCTGAAGATGCCATCCTGGTAGGTGAACCCCGCCCTTAGCTGAAGATAATATTTCAGCGCATACTCAAGGCCCAGGATAAACTGGTCGTTGGAAAATGAGTTGGAATTAAAATTGCCGGCAACGGTGATCCTGTGCATTTCAGCAATGTAAAAATCATACGATGCACCGATGCGCAATGTTGCCGGAAGTTCGTAGTTTGCTGAACGCTGCTCGACCGTAAACTGGTCATTGTCATTTCGTGAAGGAATGATGCCGCGAAAAGAGAGGCCGTCGCCGCTGAAACTTATCGGGGCGCCAACATTTTTAAGGGCAATCCCGAATTTAATCTGCTCCTTTTCTCCGGTCACATACTGAATTCCGGCATCAATGGCCAGCCCTGTCGCACTTGCGTTGGAGATGGACTCTGTGATCAGTTTTATATTCAAACCGCCATAAATGCTGTTTGAAAACGCTTTGGCATAGCCCAGGTTGATATTCATGTAGCTGGGTTTATAGGTTCCTGAACCTTCAGGCAAAGCGGTTGTGGTGACCTGGATCTCTCCAAAGGTCATCGACATCACAGCAGCTGTAAGGACTCCGCCATTCTGTCCGAGCTTCTGGCTGATGCCAAATGCCATTACATCGACATCAGAGCCTTTCAGCCAGTTCGTATAGGAAAAGATGACGTCAGTTCCCTTGGTGAATCCCGTGCCGGCAATATTGGTAAACAAGGCTTCAAGACCATGGGTGCAGGAGGTGCCAACACCTCCCCAGCCTGAACTCCTGGCCCAGGGGTTGATCAGCAATTCCGCAGCACCTGCCTGGCCTGAACGGTCCGGATTTCCGGCTGTTACCATATCCACGGGCAAAAACACCATCCCCAGCAAGAATATTGCAACTAAGCTGCTATATATTTTTTTCATAATCCTGGAATTTTTTGTTGTTTTCATGTTATAAATCGTAAATGCCATTACAATGAGTTCAAGTCGACCGGACGCAATATTCCGAACCATTTTATTACACGTTCACCCAGCCCCGGAGCATTGATATGAATCAGGTACACCCCTCCGGCAATCGGAATCCCGGCATAGTTCTTAAGATCCCAATCCACAGATGTCTTGGAATCCGTATTCAGTCCGGCTGTCGAGCCTCTTGGTACAGTTATATTCGACTTATCCACATTAAACTGACGGATCATGGTACCACTCATGTCAAAGATGGTCACGACACATTGGTTTGGCAGATTTACAATTTTAATCCTGGTATCAAGCTGGTTAACTTCATAATCATCGTACGCATAATATGGATTCGGAACGACATTGATCAGATCAAGATCTGAAGTTGCTGCCTCCTGATTGTTTTGCACAGTAGCTATCGAACTTGTATTAAATACGTAAACCGGATAGTTTCTGTTTAAGGTATCAATTGACCCTTCCGGCATCGGCGTGGAGTAATAACGCTGGTATGGCTTTGAAATCCTGATTTTTGTGGTTACCTGGTTGCTCAGCCATTCCTGCCCGTCAACCGCCAGCGGAACGTTTACATACATGGCCGAAGCGTAAGTGTAATCCTTGTAGATGGTCGAAGGAACCCTGTTCATGTTCCATACGATATAGGCTCCTCCGTCGTAGGCCGGAAAGCTAAGCTTAATGCCTGATACGGGCGGATACTCTTTATGATTCATGATGTAGACATAATGCTGCCCCCCGAATACCGGGATGCCCGAAGCATCATACGTCCGGCTCGACGGGTTCCACAACATATCGCGGCCATTGTCGGCAGAATACCATGAATTTTCTCCAAACATGATGTTCAGACGTTCGCCTGTTTCAAGATTAATGGCATATCCGGGGAACCAACCCATGCCGGTTGGGGCGATATAATTAGAATTATACATCGGGTCGGCGCTTACCACGCCGGTGTCGCCATCCACATTGACTGAGGCAGCCGCCCTGAAATTGAATATTTTGGCTTTTCCCTCTGCCAGTTGTGTTTTCGGACACAGTTCGACAACCGGGCAACGTGTCCAGTATTTCTTATCAGGAGTTATAACAATATCAACACTGGCAAGATTATCCATAGAAGAGATCAGTTTGGAACGCTTGCTATACGCCGGACCGCTGAAAGTTTCATCTCCGTTGGTGGCTGTAAGCGGATATGGAGCCCATATTCCTGTTTGAATTTTCTGGAAATTCTTATTCGGGTCGTAAGGCTTCCCGGCCGTACCGCTTCCCATATCCCAGTCATAAAAATGGGAATCAGACCCTTTGTAGGTCCCTGACCTGATCCAGTTGGTTGCTGATTCGGGGATATCACTGTCCTCTACCCCGGTGAGCCATCTTTTGGTGCTGTCGGCAAAAAGGGCAGGTGAGGCATAAAGCAATCCGTTATTCTGAGGCAGGTCTCCTCCTACAGAGTCTCCGGCATTTGGCACCTGCACAATGGTCAAGGCAATACCGAGGTCGACGAAAGTTTGCTCATATTCAAAAATAGTCGTTGTATCCGACTGGTATGTCACCCCGGTGTTGTTGTTGGTCAGGGTCCATTTGCCAAACTTGATTTTCTTTTTGTCTGTAAAAGGATTATTTTTACTGACCTCAACCATCGAATCAAGTTTCACCGTATATTGTGCGCTCACAACATTCAACGGGTCAATTACTTTTACTTGCAGTGGTCCCTGCGAAGTCAGGTAAGTTGGCTTGTACACAATCGGGTAATCAGCATCTCCCATTTTCGTTGTGTTCGAATCGATCGGTGGTTTCAACAGTACTTCCTGCAGGGAGGCATCTGACAGTTCAAGGATCATGCCGCCGTTACCCTGGCCCTGAATACGTGTAATAACAGGTCCGTCGCCATAGCTTGAATTGGTAATCGTACCTAGCGGGATATGCGGTATTGCAGTATAAACCTTGATGTTGCTGCGGCCCCTCAGGTATGGTTGCTTCTGCCCGTCAAGCGCTGAAGGATCATTCTGGTTATATAATTTATATTGGTTGTAGGCATAAGAAGTCACCAGGTAATAGTATTGCTTGTTGTTGATCAACTGGTTGTTGCCGGTTGCAAACAGGTCGGATGTCAATACAAAAGAATGTTTAATCCCTTTGTTGGCACCGTAGGTCATCACCTTCCCTGCATTGCCTCCGAGGTTCGGATCATATATCCAGTTAACAAGTTTGGTGATTCCGTTTTTTACATCACATTGGGTCACCAGCCTGACTTTGGTCTCGTCGCCGATATCTGCGGCAGACACCGAAGCATCTTTAACCTGGTAAATCTGGTAGCCTTCAAAATGATAAAGGGAGTCATTGCGTTGGCTATGAGGAAGATCATCAGGATTCGGAATATTCGGATCATATTCCTGGTATTTCTCCTGGTAATTATTCCCGGCATCGTTGGTCTTGCGGTTCGAGAGGTAAAGGATCAGTGAATTTGACATCTCTTCTATGGTCATATCAGGAGCATTGGGCCCGCTCAAAACAGCAAAGCAATTATCAAAAAGACTCTGGGCTTTATCGTCTACCTGCTGCAGCAATAATACCGACTCCTCGGCTGTACCCGAAACGGAACGGGCCCAGGGAATTCCTACGGTGATGTAATTACATGCACCGGGTTCAAGTTTGAATGGTCCGGCCGATTGCATGAACCGACGGTCCTGCGGATTGTTTTTTGCAGTGACTTCGGTCCATTCTTTCGGGCCGTTGGGCGGTTGTCCATCGGTGCCCCAATCGCAAATATCAGATAGATTGGGGAACATGAAATCGCATTCGGGCCCAACGCCTCCAGCCGAAAAATGCGCATTGCCACCATAAATCATTTTGGAATTGTCTTTCCATATCCCCCGGAGAAACAGGTAATATTCAGGGGCATATTGCGGGTCGGTCATGTAGTTCGGAACACCTGCATTGCTGTTGTTGTGATACACAAACCGGCGCATGCCGAATCGCTCATTATCTTTGATGCCGTCGCCGAAGTTCACGCCATTGATGGCCTCCGCCATGACCAAAAAATCAGCTGAATCAGTGCCACTGGGGCCATATCCCATTTTTATGGTGGTACCGTCGAGGCTGACAATATCGCAACTGCCGTTAAATGAAGGCCCCTTCGCTGAGCTTCCCTTGTAGGCAGGGTTGTCGTAACCATCAGGATCCATGTAGGGCCCCTGGAAAAAGTCAACACCCACTGCAGGTGGATTTTCGCCATAGGCATAGGTCTGTCCGGTGCCATCAATTGGCGTGCCATTGTAACAATAGCCGAGTCCCCGGTTTACATCGCAACCAACATAGTCGTCGTTGGCATATCCCAGGTCGGGATCAACCCACTGGCTAAAATAGGTACCGGTAAGTGTGTAGGTCGAGCGGTTGATCAGTTCGTAGGAATAAAAGGTCATATTGTTAATTTCGTCGTTGGTTGCAAAGGCGAAATATTGTGCCCTGATCTCCATCCCGATTGGTGCTCCGGTGGTTTCCGAATGATAATTTCCTTTATCATTATATACACTCCAAAGGGTCTGATCTCCTTTCAAAACCTGGTCAACCAGGATTCCCATCGTATCTGCTTCTCCGCCGTCCTTAATTTTAGCGCGTTCAATGCGTTCTCCCGGCTTTAATTTTGAAGGGCAAAGCTTGTTGGCAAAATCATAATAAGGATAATCTCCATTATTGGGATCATAGTCGCCACTGCCGTCAACATCCATAAACGGGGCAAGGTAATAGGCTTGTCCTTTTGCTTTGTTGCCGTGCGCCGGCCAGTCAATGATTGATTTGGGAATGGTGTAGGAAGGATAATCAGCAGGATTATCCTGGTAAGCCAGGAATTCCTGCACCTCTTCCCTGGTTATCTGAAAGAGTTTATCATACGATGCACAGGTTTCAGCGTCAATGGCGGCGGTGCCATCAACCGTCAATGGTCCGGGCCAGTAATCATTTTTAACATGCGATGGGTTCCCGGTACCCTGACCATAGCGATACCCTGCAAGTTTCAGGTTGTTGTTGATGTCGATGCCACCGATCCACAGGGAGAAGGAAAACATGGAGGTCAACTTGGATCCTTTGGGAATTTCATATTCGGCGTTTTCAATGAACCATCCGTTTCCATATGAATAGCAAAGGGTTCTGACATTATTGATATCAAGATATTTAGAGCTGGAACCCGAAGCACAGCCGGCAGCCGTTTCCTTTAACGTGCCGGTGCTCTTTGAAGCGCCCACTTTGTGAACTTCCTCTGCACGAAGCACATTTGAGACCATTAAAGCGCAGAGTGCAATCACTAAAAAGCGAAGGATATTTTTCATAGTTGCATTATTTATAAACATACCGGAATTTCTTCTCATTAACATAGTCAAACACCTTAGAAATTGAACATAACACCTAACCTGATGGTTCGTGGAGAACTGTAGCGATACGGGTTGTTCATCTGAATCGCATACTGGTCGTGGAAAGCTTGTGAATCCACCTGCTGGTTAATCGCGTTTTGCCATTCAGGAGCCGTAAGGAAGCCGTCGTCGGAGGCACTTCCGGTTGCGGGATATACCGCGGTTACATTCAGCGTGTTCATCAGGTTACTTAACTCAAGATAAACATTGATCGTTCCATCTTTCTTCTTGTTGAGCGCAAAATTGAAATCTTTGTCGAAGCGTGCGCTGATAAGGAACTGCCATGGCAAACGGGCTCCGTTGATACTTCCGTAGATCGGGCCCATCGCTCCGTAAGGCAGAATTTTGCTGGACTGTGTGAAAGGTGTTCCCGACCCGCCGGTAAGTGTAAGGTTGGCTCCAAGGTTTGACAGGATCTGAACAGGTGGCTTGCCGCTTTTTTTACGGTTGATAACCGGGCCGTTATAATCTTTTCCACCTCCCCAGCGGTAGTCGAAACTGATGTTGAACGCGTGACGGCGGTCGAAGCTCAGCGGATTCAATGTCCGGAGGTTGGGCTGGTCGGTACGGATGATCGTTGCAGCTGCATCAGGATCGGAACCTGTACCATCGGCAAATTGCAGGGTGTAGTTAAAACGCAAACGTGCATTGCCCGTTCTGCGAAGATCATAGGTGAGCGTTAACCCTTTTACGGTTCCAAAGTCGATGTTGGTATATGAATAGTACGTCTTTGGATATGCACCGCTTAAGCGATACTGCTGAATCTGGTCGCGCATTTCACGATAGAACACCGCCAGCTTGAGTGATGATGAATTGTTGATTTTCTGCTGGAAGCCCAACTCGTAGTCAATGGTTTTTTCAGGCTTAAGATTGGGGTTGTTGATGGTACCTGAAGCTCCGGTTACGCCAATGTAGTAATAGGAAATCGGCTGAATCTGAACGTCGGCAGTAGAGGGGCGCTGCGTTAAAATGTCGTAATGTGCATAGAACAGGGCATCGTCGCTGATCGGGAAAGAGAAGGAGATACGGGGCATCCAGTTGGTTTGTGGGTCATAGTCCTGAAAAACATTTGCCTGCACCTCGGTGTTCGACGGATCAACCAGGTAAGGCTGCACGCCATTTCCACGGTCCAGGGCACGCACAGGGTCAAGGATCGGACTGCCTTCTGCATTATACCAGTTGTTGCCGGTACGGTAACCGGTGATGGAGGTTGGATTGTTGGCATCATCAACATAAACAACATAACCAGACCCCATACCCGTTGGGATGGATACAGGCGCCCCGTTGAGCTGGGTTACCTCGCTGACCGTTTTCGCAGCATAAAACAGGTAAGGGTCCTTTAATACAGGCTGATTTGCATCAAAACGGTCAACACGAACGCCGATATTAAAAATCAGGTCTTTAAACGCAAACTTATCCTGGATGTACCCTGCGATGTAAATCGGCTGATACGGCCCGATCGCCCGGGTATAATTACCACTTGCATCCTGCTGGGTAAAGAAATCATCGAAGCTGTAGCTCCCTGTCATTTTTTTCCCGGTATAGTCATAGCCGTAATAGTTAACGATAGGGGCACCGTTGTTCAAAACTTCCTCTGCACTGAACATGTCCATGGAAAACAAAGGCTGGCTGGCCGAGATATTATGAAGCTGCTGGTTCTGATCGTAATAATTGATCGAATTGTTTGCAAAGTCGTATGAATAGACATCAATCCAATCGGTTCCGTCAACGGGCAACCCAAGCTTGTTACGCAGGTTGATGTCGAAATTCCGCTGGAGGGTTGATACATAATTGCGGAAATAGTTAATGGTATCCACATATACCCCGTTGGAGCTGATCGCCTGGGGATTGGAAAGATCCAGGTCATTCAGCTGAGCATTTGTCAAACCCTTCATGGCTTCCCACAACTGCCCTCCGACATTGGCATAACCTGAATTTTTCCGCTGCTGGTATTGCAGTCCGAGCTGAATTTCATGGTTGCCGAAGTCGGCGGCAAACGAAGCGTTGACGGCGATCTGGTCGCTTGTGTTTTCATTATAGGTATTCGGTCTGTTGCCAATGGCCGCAAAGGCCTGGTATGGTCCGATCGGTTCCATCCCGTTCACAAGACCTTTACCGGATATGATCTCATCAATATTCTCATAATGTCCTGTAGGGGTGTCAAACAACCCGTAATACTGCTGCGTCCAGTTGGATGACTCCTGGTTTATGTCTGAACCTTTAAAAACCACAATCGTGTCGCGGAATCCATTCTGAAGATGTCCCCAGAGTTGTAAAACAGAGTCATATTCAACGGTCGGGGTATACGCGCGAATGGTGTGCGTGGCAAAACTGCCGACATATCCGTACTCAAAAAAGTTGTTTTTGTGCTCGGCATCCTCTGCTTTGGCGAAGCTCCTTGTAAAGTCGGCTCCGATTGAATAATATGCATTCTTAATGAAATTCTTGCTGTCTGACGGAGTCGGGAACCGCTGGGTGAAGCGGCCATTCAAACGCCAGGTATACCCATTTGCATGCGCATTGTTGTCCCAGTTCATCATGGAATTGGCATAATTGAAACTCCGGTTGTCGTACCAGGTGAACGTACCACCAAAAGAGACATTGATGGTGGGAGAAACCCTGAAATCAAGTTTTCCGGAAACATTGATGTTGGTCCCGGCTGTATTCAGGGTGCTTTTAGTCGTTTGCATCTGGTCATAGGTCAGGAACTCCGAATTTAAAAACACGGCGTTATTTTGTCCATAAAGACGCAAAGGGGTGGTTGTGAGACTGTTTCGTACATCGTCGGTAACCCTGTACAAAGGGAAGGCAGCAGGAGCTCCGTCTTTCTGATAGATGAAATCACCCGCAACAAAGAAGCCCATGATGGGTGTTTTGGTGTTGCGGACAGTATCTTTTTTTGACAGCAGCGGACCTGTAAAGTTCAATCCCAGCCTGTTATAACCGAACGCATCAAGGTATTGCGAAGTTTGAAGGTCAACACCCCCGGAAAAATCCCTGGAGGGTCCTTTTGTGGTCACATTGATAATACCCCCTGTGGCGTCGCCATAGGCAGCCGGCGTACCTCCAAGGATTACCTCCACCTGCTCGATTGCGCTCTGCGGCAGGGAATTACTGCCGGTAACACGCATTCCGTCAATGAAATATACAGTTCCGGACGAACGCTGACCGCGCATACTGGTGATGTTCCCGTTTGCGTCGGTGGCCACACCCCCCACCGTGGTGGCAACAGCACTCGCCGATTTGTTGGCCATTTTCGAAATTTCTTCAGAGGTCACAGTACCGCCGGAGGTGGTCTGGTCCTTGGATATCAGGGGTACCTTGTAGTCCACAATTTCAATTTCATTGAGGGTGGTTGTGGAGGCTTCCAGCTCGAGATTCTGGAAGGTAATCTTATCTGGTGAAATATAAATTCCTTTATACATGAAGGGCTTATATCCTACAAAACTTGCCTTCAGGTCAACTTTCCCGGGAGGGATTGGCTTGATGGTGAAATTTCCGTCGAAATCGGAGGTTGCCCCTCCTATCTGCACGCCCCCGGCTTCAACTACAACATTGGCGAACGAGATAGGTTCTTTGGTGGCCTTGTCAGTGATTTTCCCCTTGAGGGTTCCTGACCCGGTTTGCGAAAATACCAACACGCTGGTTGCCAGTACAAAACCAATAGTAAAAAGTAAATTTCTTAACATACCATACAATTTTATGTTAGATTATAATTGCGCTTATAAAAGGCGGTAAATGTAATAATTATTTAAAATCAAACTGAAAATTATTTATTTCGCAAATCAAATATATAACCATTCTAAATTAGTCTGAAGTCTATTATACAAAACGGTTACAACGATCGGTGAACCGAAAAGAAGATGGGTTAAAACGCCTTTTCAATGTCTGGAAGGGGTAGCCTTGCCGGCTGCCTTTTTCGTCTTTTTCATGCTTGCCTTTGTTGTCTTGGATTGCATCTTCAAATGCCGTTTAACCGCCACTTCATAATCTTTCCTGGCTTTCTTATTCTTTTTCGCCCGGTCGTTTTCAATTTTTTTTTGGTTCACCCTGGCTTCCTGTGGGCTACCGCAAACAATCGCCGGGAGCAGGACCAGCAAACATGCATATAACACAATCCTGATTTTGCATACCATAACAAGTAATTTTATCAACCAGTCGTTCCCTTGCAAACCTCATTTCTCCCCGGTTATGAAAACAGATTTTTCTCAGATCCCGGGAACCATATGACTATCTTTGCACAATATTATAATATCGTGTGAATTCAAACGTTAAAATTACGAAATTTGTTTCATGATAAAACATAACCCGGTAAAAAATGTTATGGCCTTGCTGTTGATCATGGCCTTTGTTATCATGGGAAATTCATGTAAAAAAGAGGAGCAGGCACCTGAAATCCCATATGCTTATGTGAATTTCAGCCTTAACCCGAATGGCACCCAATACATTAACCTTAATGTGGTGAATGGCTGGGAGACTGTTTACGGAGGATATAAAGGGATTCTTATATTCCGGAAGGGAGTCAGCGAATTTGCAGCGTTTGACCGCGCATGTCCTTATGACCCGTTGGTGGAGGGTGCCCAGGTCAGGGCCGATACGGCAGGCACAACCTGTTATTGCCCAATCTGCAAATCAAAGTACATACTTACTGATGGAACCCCTTACCAGGGTCCTTCCCATTTTCCACTCAGGCAGTACAGCACCATGTACGACGGCCTGATGCTTTTCGTTTCAAATTAGGTGAACCTTCTCATTTCACCATCTCACCATTTCACCATTTCACCATCTCACCATTTCACCATCTCACCATCTCTTTTAGTACCTGTAATGCTCCGGCTTATAAGGTCCGTCAACGCTGACATTCAGGTAGTCGGCCTGTTCCTGTGTCAATTTGGTTAACTTAACACCAATTTGTTCAAGGTGAAGCCTGGCAACCTCCTCATCAAGCCTTTTTGGCAAACGATAAACCTCCACTTCATAGTTGTGCTGCCACAGGTCTAATTGTGCAAGGGTTTGGTTGGTGAATGAGTTTGACATCACGAACGAAGGGTGGCCGGTGGCACATCCAAGGTTTACAAGGCGGCCTTCTGCCAGCAGGTATATGCACTTACCGTCGGGGTAAACAAATTTATCAACCTGCGGCTTGATGTTGATCAATTTGATGCCGGGCCATTTTGTGAGCTGGTCGACCTGGATCTCGTTGTCGAAATGGCCGATGTTGCAAACGATTGACTGGTCCTTCATCATCGACAGGTGAACGGCAGTGATCACATCCTTATTCCCGGTGGTGGTTACAAATATGTTGCCTTCAGGCAGTGCTGCTTCCAGCGTGTTCACCTCAAATCCCTCCATGGCTGCCTGCAGGGCGCAAATCGGGTCGATTTCAGTAACGATAACACGCGCGCCGTAGCTGCGCATGGAATGGGCGCATCCCTTGCCAACATCGCCATAGCCGAGAACGACCACGACCTTGCCGGCGATCATCACATCTGTTGCACGTTTGATGCCATCTGCCAGCGACTCGCGGCAGCCATAAAGGTTGTCGAATTTCGATTTTGTAACAGAATCATTCACATTGATTGCAGGCACAAGCAAAGCTCCTTTTTCCTTCATCTGGTAAAGGCGGTGAACACCGGTGGTGGTTTCCTCCGAAACCCCTTTCCATTCTGCCACCGTGCGCGTCCACCTGGTTGAATCATCAACATAAACCTCGCGGAGCTGCTTCATGAACGCCTTTTCATCAGCATTTTCGACGGCACCTTTCAGCAATTCGGGATTTTTTTCAATTTCAAATCCTTTGTGGATCATCATCGTGGCATCGCCCCCGTCATCCACGATAAGGTTCGGACCCTTCCCGCCCGGAAAATCAAGGGCCATGCTGGTGCACCACCAATATTCTTCGAGGGTTTCCCCTTTCCAGGCAAAAACAGGAATGCCTTTGGCAGCAATCGCGGCCGCCGCATGATCCTGGGTGGAAAAAATGTTGCAGCTCGCCCATCTTACATCAGCACCAAGTTCAATCAACGTCTCAATGAGCACGGCCGTCTGGATCGTCATGTGAAGGGATCCGCTGATGCGGGCGCCTTTTAACGGCTTTTCGGCAGAATGTTTTTTGCGGATCGCCATCAAACCCGGCATCTCCATTTCTGCAATTTCAATTTCTTTTCTTCCCCATTCGGCCAGGGACATGTCGGCTACTTTGTATTTCATTGTGGCGGAGGTTGCAATGTTTTCCATGGATACGGAAGCTATTTTAAATTGGTGAAATTAAAATTCAGTTAACAGGAACCCTGACTTTCTGCCCCGGCTCAATTCTTGAATCGGGCGGCAAAAGTACATAAAAAACCAATACCCTGAGGACTATATATCGTATTTTTGTCGCAAAATCATCGTCGGAAATTCATCATGCCCATCCTCGCAGAAATAAATCCATCCACCGGCATTCGGGCAGGAGTCTGGAAAATTACAGAGACTGCCGCTGAATTGCTTGCTGATGTTCAATTAAGCAGTACAGAGGCATCATTATACACGTCATTTCACCATGAGTTGCGAAAAAGGCAGTGGCTTGCATACAGGGCCCTCTTAAAACATTTGTTAGCACCCTTGCCGGTAACCATTTGCTATGACCGGAACGGGAAACCATTCCTCGAATCGGGAAGCCACCATGTGTCGGTGTCGCATGCCGGGCAATATGCGGCGGCTGTTCTATGTGAAAACCGCAAAGTTGGCATCGATATTGAGATCCTGAAGGATCGGGTGGAGCGGGTCAAAGAGCGGTTTCTACAGGAAAAAGAACTGGAATCCATTGCCGGTGAAAGCCGTCTTGAACAATTATACGTGTTTTGGGGAGGCAAGGAGGCGCTTTACAAACTGCATGGAGAACCCATGGTGGATTTCAGAAATGACATCTATATTCATCCGTTTGATTACTTTTGCAATACAAACCATTATTGCAAAGCTGACCTCCGCCTGGATGGGCGTGACAGCGAATATTCTCTCTTTTATCAAAAATTTGAGGATTTTATGCTGGTCATTGCATTTTAAATGGCGGAATGAGAAAGCAGAAAAATGAACGACAATATATATAATGCGATAACGACCCGTATTCTTGTGCTTGATGGCGCCATGGGCACGATGGTTCAGCGTTACAAACTGGAAGAGGCCGATTTTCGGGGGGAGAGGTTCAGGGACTTTACATACAACCTGAAAGGAAACAACGATCTGCTGGTGCTGACCAGGCCACAGGTGATCCGTGAAATCCACGAGGCCTACCTGGCGGCAGGGGCAGACATCATCGAGACCGATACCTTTAACGCCAACAGGATTTCCCTGGCGGATTATCATCTTGAAGACCTGGCCTATGAAATCAACGTGGAGGCTGCAAAACTTGCCAGGGAGGTAACCGGCAGATTCACCAGGATCGACCCTGACAAACCCAGGTGGGTAGCCGGGTCGATCGGTCCGACAAGCAAAACAGCCTCCATGTCGCCTGACGTGCAAAACCCGGCCTATCGCGCAGTGAGTTTTGACGACCTTTACGAGGCCTATCGGGAACAGGCCCGCGGACTTCTTGACGGAGGTGCAGATATCCTGATGGTGGAGACCATTTTTGACACACTTAATGCCAAAGCCGCCCTGATCGCAGTTTTTGACGAAATCGACTCAAGGAACCCCACCCATACCGGGCTTCGGATACCGGTCATCGCCAGCGTAACCATCTCCGACAACAGCGGCCGCACCCTGTCGGGGCAGACACTTGAAGCGTTCCTCTGCTCTGTAATTCATTTTGACCTTTTTGCCATCGGGCTGAACTGTTCGCTCGGAGCTGCAGAATTGCGGCCTTATATTGAAGAATTATCGGGAAAGGCGCCATTCCCGGTCATCGCCTACCCGAATGCCGGATTGCCCAACCAATTCGGCGAGTACGACCAATCGCCGGCCGAGATGGCGGGGTATATCAGCGATTTTCTCGACAACCGGTTTTTAAACATGGTTGGGGGCTGCTGCGGCACCACCCCCGAGCACATCCGTGGTTTTGTTGAACTGGCATATAAGGCGGAAGTGCGGCCGGTTCCCGCGCGATCAAATGAACTCAGGCTGAGCGGCCTTGAACCGCTGACCCTCTTTAAAGGAAGCAACTTTATCAACATCGGCGAACGCACGAATGTAAGCGGCTCCCGGAAGTTTGCCCGCCTCATCAAAGAGGAGAAATATGAAGAGGCGCTCTCCGTTGCCCGCCAGCAGGTTGAAAGCGGTGCCCAGGTGATCGATATCAGCATGGATGAAGCCATGCTTGATGCGGAAAAGGCCATGGTGAACTTTCTCAACATGGTGGCGTCCGACCCCGATGTGGCCAGGGTACCGATCATGATCGACTCTTCAAAGTTTTCTGTCATTCACGCCGGGTTGAAATGCATTCAGGGAAAACCGGTTGTGAATTCGATCAGCCTGAAAGAGGGAGAAGCTACTTTCAGGGAGCATGCCGTCATTCTGCGTAAATTCGGAGCAGCCGCGGTGATCATGGCATTTGACGAGGAGGGGCAGGCTACCTCGCTCGACCGGCGTATCGTCATCGCAACCAGGGCGTACCGGATCCTGACCCGGGAGTTGAATTTTCCGCCTGAGGACATTATTTTCGATCCAAACATCCTTACCGTAGCCACCGGAATTGATGAGCACTCGAACTATGCCGTCGAATTCCTGAACGCGGTTCGCTGGATCAAGGAAAACCTCCCCCATGCCCGTATTAGCGGAGGAATCAGCAACCTGTCATTTGCCTTCCGCGGCAACGACTTTCTGCGTGAAGCCATGCATTCAGCCTTTCTTTTTCATGCAATCAGGGCCGGGCTCGACATGGGGATTGTAAACGCCGGCGCACTTCCGGTTTACGATGAAATTCCGAAAATGCTTCTGAAACTAATTGAGGATGTTATCCTTAACCGAAGGAAAGATGCCACCGAGCGGCTGCTTGCCTATGCCAGCCAGGTAACTGATTCGGGGAAAAAAGAGGAGACGGAGGCCGAATGGCGGGCCCTGCCGGTGGTTGAACGCCTCAGGCATGCGCTCATCAAGGGCAATGCCGAATTCATCGACCACGACATTGATGAAGCAATGCCCCTGTTCGATCTTGCGCTGAAAATCATCGAAGGGCCGCTGATGGATGGCATGAACCAGGTGGGCGATCTTTTCGGAAGCGGTAAGATGTTCCTGCCGCAGGTCGTCAAAAGCGCCCGTGTCATGAAAAAGGCTGTGGCCAGGCTCACCCCGCGCCTCGAAGCCGAAAAGGCAGAATTGAAAGGGTCACCGCGAAACAATGGCAAAGTATTGCTGGCCACCGTGAAAGGTGACGTGCACGACATCGGAAAAAACATTGTAGGCGTCGTGCTGGCCTGCAACAATTACGAGGTGATCGACCTGGGAGTCATGATCCCGGCCGACAGGATCCTGGCCGCGGCCAGGGAACATCAGGTCGATATCATCGGGCTCAGCGGCCTCATCACCCCTTCCCTTGAAGAGATGGTGCATGTGGCCAAAGAGATGGAACGGCAAAAGTTCACCATTCCCCTGCTGATCGGCGGGGCGACAACATCCGACATTCACACCGCTGTGAAAATTGAACCCTGGTATTCCCAAGGAGTCGTACATGTCAAGGATGCATCCAAAGCGGTGGGAGTTGTTTCAAACCTGCTGTCGGCCGAAGCGAAAAAAGACTTCACCGGAGCCATTAAAAAGAAATACGAAGGAATCCGAAGCACCTACGACAAGAAAGCAGATTATTCTTATGTTTCACTGGCGGCAGCCAGGAAAAACAACCTGAAGCCCGACTGGGAAAGCACAAAAATTTACAGGCCCCAATTCATCGGGAACAAAATGTTTTTTGACTATCCCCTTGATGAGATAGCAAAATATATTGACTGGACCTTCTTTTTCCACGCCTGGAAGCTGAACGGCAGGTACCCCGCCATCCTTACCGACCCGGTAAAGGGCACCGAAGCCACGAAGCTGTTCAACGACGCCAAACAACTCCTGGATGAGATTACGGGCAAGAAGATGCTTATTGCACGCGGGGTGATAGGGCTTTATCCGTGTAATTCAACCGGCGACGATATTGAGGTGTATTCCGATGAAACCTGTGCAAAATTAATCACCACCTTCCGGTTCCTCCGCAACCAGCAGTTGAAAGAGCCGGGGCAACCCAATCTTTGTCTTGCAGATTTCATTGCCCCTAAAAATTCGGGGATCGTTGATTACATGGGAGGTTTTGCCGTTACTGCAGGCCTGGGGGTTGAAGAGTGGGTGGCCATTTACGAGCAGGAGCTGGATGATTACCATGCCATCCTGGTCAAGATGCTTGCCGACAGGTTGGCCGAAGCCTTTGCCGAACTGATGCATGAGCGTGTCCGGAAGGAATTCTGGGGATATGCCAGGGAGGAGCATCTTGATGTGTTCAGCATGATTCGTGAAGAATACCAGGGCATCCGCCCTGCACCCGGCTATCCAGCCTGCCCTGAACATTCTGAAAAGCGAACCCTCTTCGATCTGCTGGAGGCCGACAAAAAGATAGACATCAAGCTAACCGAAAACTATGCAATGTACCCGGCCGCATCGGTGAGCGGGTTCTATTTTTCACATCCCCAGGCTCAGTACTTCAACCTTGGACGGGTAAGCAAGGACCAGGTTGCATCCTATGCGAAGCGTAAAGATATTATGTTTGAACACGCGGAAAAGTTACTCAATACAAACCTGAATTATTAGCAATGAAAGTCATCGACCTGATCAATAAAGCCGATAAAACCCTCTTTTCCTTCGAATTGCTTCCCCCGCTCAGGGGGCACAATATAAACAGCATTTACCGCACCATCGACCCTTTGCTTGAATACGGGCCCTCGTTTATCAATGTGACCTATCACCAGGAGGAGGTGGTTTATAAAAAGCATGAGAACGGGCTCCTCGAGAAGAAAACCGTGAGGAAGCGTCCGGGAACGGTTGCGATCTCTGCTGCCATCAAATACAAATACCCCGAGGTGGAGGTGGTTCCCCACATCATTTGCGGCGGGTTTACCAAGGAAGAAACCGAATATGCCCTCATCGATTTTCATTACCTCGGCATCGACAACATCCTTGCACTGCGGGGCGACGCTCCGAAAAATCAACGGACATTCATCCCCGAGAAAAACGGGCATGCATACGCCAACACGCTGGTATCGCAGATTACCGACATGAACAGGGGCAAATACCTGGACGACGAACTGCAAAACACCTTCCATACAGATTTCTGTGTTGGTGTGGCAGGATATCCTGAAAAGCACATCGAATCACCCAACCTTGCCTATGATATGCAGTACCTGAAAGCCAAGATCGACGCGGGGGCCGAATACATCATCACCCAGATGTTCTTCGACAACCGTAAGTATTTTGACTTTGTGGAGGCCTGCCGCAAGGAGGGAATTAATGTGCCGGTGATCCCCGGCCTCAAGCCAATTTGCGGCGTCAAAGAAATCAACATGCTGCCCCAGATATTCAATATCGACATTCCCGATGATCTCGTAAGGAAGGTTATGGCATGCAAAAACAACGAAGATGCCTTCAAAGTCGGCATTGAATGGGGTATTAAACAATCGGAAGAGCTGATCAGATTCGGGGTTCCTGTTGTGCATTACTTTTCAGTGGGGATATCGGAGAATATCCGCCAGATAGCCAAATCTGTATTTTAATCACGTACTATGAACCTCTATCAAACGCTGTTGAAGGATACTTTAGCAGGCAAAAAAAAAATTGCCGTGCTGATCGATCCCGATAAATATACCCTGAAGTCGCTAACCCTGGCTGCAAAACTGGCAGAGACCGCCTCGGTCGACTATTTCTTCCTGGGTGGAAGCCTGCTGCTGCGCGATAACCAGGCAAAACTGATCGCATGCATCAGGGACAACACCCGGATCCCGGTGGTGCTGTTCCCGGGGAACAACTTGCAACTGAACCACAAGGCCGACGGCATCCTGCTTTTATCCCTGATTTCCGGACGAAACCCCGACATGCTGATCGGCAGGCATGTAATCTCGGCACCATACCTGAAAGCCAGCAACCTCGAAATCATTTCCACAGGTTACATGCTCATCGAAAGCGGCAGCAATACTGCCGTTACGTACATGAGCAATACCACACCAATCCCTGCACTCAAGCCTGATATCGCGGCATGCACAGCCATGGCCGGGGAGATGCTGGGGATGAAGGTAATTTATATGGACGCGGGGAGCGGCGCAGCCAATCAGGTTCCTTTGGCAATGATTACCAAGGTGAAAGGGAGCATAGGGCTTCCGCTGATCATCGGCGGGGGCATCACGAGTCCTGAACTTGCAAAGGCTTCCTTTGATGCAGGTGCCGATCTGGTGGTGGTTGGGAATGCCATTGAGAGAGACCCGGAACTGATCATGCGGATTGCGGAGAGCAGGTGAGGGGTGAGGGGTGACGCGCGACGCGTGACGCATGACGGGTGAGGTGTGAGTCGTAATTTTTTAATTTTGGATACTATGAACAAATTGTTGTGTTTGCTGTTTACCCTGGCCGTGTTTCCCTGTTTGACGTTTGCGCAGGGCCGGCTGCTGACAGTTGAGGAAGCGACCAATATGAATCCGAAACTGAGCGCTGCGAACCTTGCCCAGCTCCAGTGGCGCCCGGGAACCGACCGGTTTCTCTATGTGGCAAAAAACTGCCTGGTTCAGGGATCTGGTGCCAACAGCAGCCGCGATACCCTTGTTAGGCTTGATGGATTGAACATGCTCCTGAGGTCTGATAAGCAGGATACGGTGAAGCGATTCCCTGCCATAACATTCCTGTCGGCAGATCAGTTTTACTTCCTGAACAACAACAAACTTTTCAGGTACGACCTGTTAAAGAATACGATCGCCAATGCAAATTCCTGGAGCGACAAAGCCGAAAACACCGACGTTGACCAGGCCGGGAAACAGGTTGCGTACACGCTTGGCAACAACCTGTTTATCTCCGCGAAAGGCAAGGAGACGGCTGTCACCGATGAAAAAAACCGTGGAATCGTGTATGGTTCAGGCAGGGTTCACCGCAACGAATTCGGCATTGAGAAAGGAACATTCTGGTCACCGGATGGGCAATCGCTTGCATTTTACCGGATGGATGAATCGATGGTCGCCGATTATCCGCTGGTGGATATCTCCCAACGCATCGCCACCGTCAATCCGACAAAATATCCGATGGCAGGCATGACCAGCCACAAGGTTACACTGGGTGTTTATAACATGACCACCGGGAAAACCACCTACCTTGAAACCGCATCACCCGTGAACACAGATTCCGCCTCGCAGATTGAGTACCTGACAAATGTAACCTGGGGCCCCGACAGCCGGTCAATCTACATTGCCACCCTCAACCGCGATCAGAATTACATGCGGCTGAACAAGTATGACGCCTCTACAGGCCATTTCGTCAAAACACTTTTCGAAGAAAAAAATGAAACGTATGTCGAGCCGCAGCAGGAATTGAAATTCCTGGCCGGAGATGCCCGGAAATTTATCTGGGAAAGCCGGCGCGACGGCTTCAACCACCTTTATTTATACGATACTACCGGAAACATGCTCAAACAGCTTACGAACGGCCCATGGGAGGTTACCGGGTTTCTGAAAGTCGATGCAAATGCCGGCCAGGCCTGGTTCCTTTGCAACAGAGGCAACCCGCTCGAACGCCGGTTGTACAGCCTCGACCTGAAAAACAGCACCATCTCCCCCATCACCTCCGTTGCGGGAACGCATGCTGTGAAAATCTCTGACGATGGCCGCTTTATCCTTGACAGCTATACCAGCACCACCATTGCCCGCCAGGTAGAACTCCTGGATACCCGGGGAAAGTTGGTGAAGGTCCTCCTGGCAAACGACAATCCGCTGAAGGATATTCAACTGGGCGAAATGTCAATTTTCCCGATCAAAAACGGGGACAACACCGACCTTTACTGCCGATTGATCAAGCCGGCCGGGTTTAATCCTGAAAAAAAATACCCTGTCATCATCTATGTTTACGGAGGTCCGCATTCCCAGATGATCACCAACTCATGGCTCGGCGGCGCCGGTATGTTCCTGAATTACCTGGCCGACCTGGGTTTTGTTGTGTTCACCCTCGACAACCGGGGGACCTCGTACCGCGGCCGCGATTTCGAACAAGCCATATTCCGCAACCTGGGCGTCAAAGAGGTTGAGGATCAGATGGCCGGTGTGAATTACCTGAAATCGCTCGGGTTTGTCGATTCAACCCGCATCGGCATCAATGGCTGGAGCTATGGCGGCTTTTTAACGATTTCGATGTTCCTGCAACATCCTGAAGATTTTAAGGCAGCATCATGCGGCGGGCCGGTCATCGACTGGAAATACTATGAAGTCATGTACGGTGAGCGTTACATGGATACCCCGCAAAGCAACCCCGAAGGGTATAAAAACGCCTGCCTTCTCAATTATGTAAAAGATATGCATGGCAAACTGCTGATCATCCACGACGACCAGGATGGCACCGTTGTTCCGCAGAATTCGCTCTCCTTCCTGAAGAAGTGCGTGGATGAAGGAAAACAGGTTGATTTCTTCCTCTACCCGGGCCATGAGCATAATGTTCGCGGGAAAGACCGCGTTCACCTGAACCAAAAGATGGCGCTGTATTTCAGGGAGAACCTTTGATGGTGAATGCTGGAATGCAAACAAGGCAGGCAATGCAGGCAATGCATTGTCTTTAAACACTTTACGATTTCATCGATTAAATTCCCGTGTTCGTCGGGTTTAAACCGCTGGTCGTCGACTTTTCTTTTATTGAATCTAAATAAACTGGTATATTTGCACTACAATTAATTAATTATCAGTTGATTGTTAAATAATTGTTAATTACTCAACAGACTGTAACATTGAATTTGATGCTGCGTCTTATCGACACTAAAAACAAAAGATTAAAGATTAAAACCATGAAAACAACCAACATGATTACAAAAAAGACCATCTATACACTCGCTGCTTTTCTCGCGTTACAATTCAACACCATTTTCGCAGCGGTCAATATATCCGAGTCTCCGGTGAGTTCAACGGAGAATACGCTGACGATTCCCGCAACACTGATTGCACCGGCAACTCCTGCCGAGGCTACCTTCGAGGATATGGTTGAACTGAACACGGCTGCAGCAGACCTTGCGGCCCTTGCTCCTGTTATGCCGGGGGTGGCAGATTTCAGCGACGGAGCTCCTGTCACCGAAATCAGCATTGCCAGCCTTGCGCCAATTGCACCGCTTGAGGCAGATTTTGAAGATGAAACCGGAACTGCCCAAACTGCATCGCAGCCGGCACTGGCCCCGGTCACTCCGTCAGGAGCTGAATTTGAAGATTGCATCTGACCCGATACACTTCCCTTTAATTTTACCAGAGAAACCTTCCAGGTCTTAACGACCTGGAAGGTTTTGCTATTCCCTGTAAAACTCCTTCAACACGCCAAAATAGCTATCATTCCACCCGTCCTGGATGTCGTCATAGTCTTCGTCGGGAATATTCGTATGGATCAGCTCAACCGAGGTTCCCTCCCCTTTCGGGTGCAACAGGATCGTGACGATTGAATCGTCGGGCTGGTCGCCGAAATACCATTGCTGAACCAGCTTTTTTCCCGGGTCCAGTTCAATGTTCCTGCCGGTGATGCTGCCATCCCAGAGCGAAAATTCTGACCCGGGTTCGGTGGTCATCTCGGCTGGTTCGCCGGTCCACAACTGCAGTGTGACCGGGTTGGTGAGCGCGGTATAAACATCGTCGGCAGGTGCCGGGAGGGTGTAATATTTCCTGAAGGTTTTCATGATCATATGGTTAATTCCATTCTAATGTTTGTTCCTCAATTCATACCGGTACCTTGTCTCCGCTTCCATGCTTTTATCTGCAATGAATATGATGGTTTTTCCACCGTCGAGGACTACCGGGAATTTATCAACTATTGAACCTGTCAGCAGCTTGGCATGAGGAATGTTCAACCTGTGGTTCGCCAGGTTCATCCTGTTTGTCAATACATCATTTTTCATCGTTCGGTTGGTTATTTAGGGTTGATAACGTTTGAAATTATTGCAACAAGATACGCATCATTTCATCCTTTCCGGCCGGGTTGGACAGATAGTTATCAACAAGAAATTAAAAGGGCAGGCGGGCAGTGTATGTTAAACTTCAAGCTGTGAATTATGGAACAGAAAATTTGTCTATTTTTGAACATCTGATTGAACATATATTACAGGTTCATTTTTAATCTGATTCATTCACTGCTCTTTTCAACTTATCCCGAACCAACATGAAAAAAATTCTGACCTTATTCTGCCTGGCAAGTTTGCTGAATGCAACCATGTTTGCCCAGTCAACAGCCCAGTGGCGTGGCCCCGGGCGCGACGGCATTTACCCTGAAACCGCTTTGCTGAAGGCTTGGCCCGATGCCGGCCCTGCTCTTCTGTGGCATTTTGAAGGGCTGGGAGAAGGGCATGCTTCCGCTTCCGTTACAACCGATCGTGTTTATACGGCAGGCCTCGTTGACGGGATCGGGTACCTGTTCTGTTTTGACCTTGCCGGAAAATTAGTATGGAAAGTTCCCTATGGCGAGGAGTGGACCGAAAGCTGGCCGGGTGTGCGGAGTACGCCGCTGGTATCGGGCGGGAAGGTATACCAGTACAGCGGATTCGGAAAACTTGTATGCCGCAGTGCAGAAAACGGGGATTTCTTATGGAGCGTCGATATACTGAAAGATTACCTGGCCCCGAACATCAAGTGGGGGGTGACAGAGAACCTGTTGATTGACGGAAACAAACTTTTTTGCACGGCAGGCGGACCTGAGGCCAATGTTATCGCTCTGGATGCCAATACCGGCAAGCTCATATGGAAATGCAGCGGCAAGGGAGAAATCAGCGCCTACGGATCCCCCGCAATGATCAGGCTGGCAAAAAGGAATCTGCTGGTGACACAAACCGCCAATTCCATCCTGGGGATCGATGCCGAAAATGGCAAGCTTCTCTGGAGCCACGACCAGCCCAATAAATATTCGGTACACGCCAACACCCCGCTGTATCATGAGGGTTATCTTTATTGCGTTTCGGGTTATGGAAAGGGTGGCGTGATGTTGAAAGTGCAGGATGATGGCAGTTCCGTTGAAGAGGTATGGCGAAACACAAACATCGACAACCGGATGGGCGGAGTGGTGCTTGTAAACGGCAAAATTTTCGGATCAGACGATTTGGGAAAAGCATGGTATTGCCTCGACTGGAAAACAGGAACAAACATGTATGCCGAAAAAATCACCGGACGCGGGAATATTATCTTTGCCGATGGCATGCTTTACCTGTATGGCGATAACGGTGAGATCGTGCTGGCCGAGCCGCTGGCCAATTCCTTCAAAAAAATCAGTGCGTTCAAGGTTCCGTATGGAGCCGACCAGCATTGGGCACACCTTGTGATCGGGCACGGCCGGCTTTTTGTGCGCCACGGGACCTCCCTGATGGTTTATGACCTCGAAAAGAAGCAGCCATGATAAAGCGCCTTGCGATACTATGTGCAGTATGCCTGATTTCAGGCTGCGCCATATCCCAGGAAATTTCACAGTGGCGGGGTCCTGAGCGCAACGGGATCTATCCCGAAACAAACCTCCTGGCAAGCTGGCCGGCCGACGGGCCGGGGCTGTTATGGAAAATTGACAGCATTGGCAATGGCTTTGCCTCCCCGGCGATTTACGGCGACCGCATTTACATCCCCGGGGAAATTGACAGCACCGGTTACCTCTATGCCTTCACCAAAGAGGGAAAACTGGCCTGGAAAAAAGAGACCGGGCGGGAATGGACGGAGAACTTCCCCGGCCCACGCTCAACACCCACAGTGGTCGACGGACTCCTCTACTATTGCTCGAGCATGGGTGAAGTCATCTGCTTCGACGCTGTTACCGGTGAAAAAAGATGGTCGATCAATCTGCTGAACGACCTCCATGGAATCAATGTGCGGTTCGGCTACACCGAATCCCTCCTGGTCGATGGCGACAGGGTATTCTGCTTTCCGGGCGGCAGGGACACCAATTTGGTCGCATTGAACCGATTCACAGGCAAACTTATATGGAAGTCGAAAGCGATGGGGGATTCTGCGGCATATTGCTCGCCTCTCCTCATCAACCTGCCTGAACGAAAACTCCTGGCAACATTCGGGATCCATCACCTCATCGGAATTGATGCAGCAACCGGCGAACTGTTATGGTCGCATCCGTTTGAGCGCCCCAACGACATCCACTGCAACACCCCCTTGTATGGAAACGGGTTCATCTATTATGACGACCGTGGCGGGAACGGGATTGTAAAACTGGAACTGTCGGCCGACGGCCGGACCATCAGGGAGGTGTGGCGGAACTTTAAAGGCGGGAATGTCCAGGGCGGCTCAGTCAAACTGGGCGCATACCTTTACGGCTCAAGGTATCGTCCGCCGAGGTTTGAAAGCATCGATGCGGAAACCGGCGAAATTGCCGACTCGCTGAAGTTCAATTGCGGCGCTACCATATTTGCCGACGGCATGCTCTATTGCTATAACGACCAGGGTGTCGTCGGACTGATCAAGCCCAGCCAAGGGAGGCCTGAACTGGTGAGTTCGTTTAAAATAACGGAAGGAACCAAGGAGCACTTTGCCCATCCGGTCATTCATGACAGCGTTCTATATATCCGGCATGGCAACATGCTCCTTGCCTACGATGTGAAAAATATGCAACCCAAATAAAAAACGTATGAAAAAGCTGTTGTCCCTTATTGTTATTCTTCTGTCGTTCTCATTTACCGCAAATTGTCAAACGACTGCCCAATGGCGCGGACCGGAAAGAAATGGCCAGTACACGGAGAAAAACCTGTTAAAATCCTGGCCATCTGAAGGACCGGCCCTGAGTTGGAAATCGGAAATCATTGGGAACGGCTATGGGTCACCTGCGGTTACTGCCGACCGCATCTTCATCGCCGGTGAAATTGATACAACAGGATACCTTTTTGCATTTAACCTCCGGGGTGATTTGCTGTGGAAATCGGCATACGGGAAAGAATGGGTTGTAAACTACCAGGGATCACGGTGTGCCCCGACTGTAGTGGGCGACCTTGTTTATGCCTGCTCAGGGCTGGGCGACCTTGCCTGTTTCGATGCAAAAAACGGGTCAAAAAAGTGGTCGGTCGACATGATCCATGACCTGCACGGAAGGTTTACGCTTTTCGGGCATGCTGAATCGTCGCTGATTGACGGTGACAATGTATTCCTGGTCCCGGGAGGAAAAGACACCAATGTAGTGGCAATGAACAGGTTTACCGGAAAAATCATATGGGTATGCAAAGGAATGGGGGAAATTCCCGGATACAATTCACCTTACCTGGTAAGGCTGGCAAGCCGCTCTGTACTGGTTACCTTTACTGCCTATTCGTTGCTGGGGATAGATGCACAAACGGGCGAGCTCCTGTGGGTCCATTCCCAGGATAACATTCCGGTTGCTGAGCGCAAACCCGGAAACGGCGACACGCATAGCAACACCATCCTTTATGAAGACGGATTCATCTACTATGTTGCCGGTGATGGTAACGGTGCCGTAAAACTGGCTTTGTCGGCGGATGGCAAAAACATTAGCCAGGAATGGAGAAACAGAGCCATTGACAATTATATGGGCGGCATTGTAAAGGAGGGCAACTGCCTTTACTCATGCCTTTCGGAGAAGAAACGCCTGGTGAACATCGACACAGAATCAGGCAAGGCTTCCGACACTTTAAAATGCGGAACCGGCTCAATAATAATGGCCGACAGCATGCTTTATTACTACAATCAGAAAGGAGAGGTATGGCTGGTCGCACCGGGCAAGGGAAAAATGGCACAGGCAGGATTTTTCAAAGTTACAGCCGGAACAAAAGAACATTTTTCACATCCGGTCATTTGCAACGGGGTGCTGTATATCAGGCACGGGAATGTGCTGCTGGCGTATGATATAGGGGGACGGTAAGAGGCGGAGTGGCGAACAGGCAGACGAGCGAACAGGCGACCGGGTGAACAAGACTGAATTTGAATTACCGGTGGATTGAAAGTACCGTATGTTTTTCAAGTAATTTTGCATCCTCATAAATCTCTTGCAATTCAATGATCAGGAAGAATCCGGCACCTGTTTTTCTTGTATTTTTTGTCGCGGTGGCCACAGGGGTGCTGGCATGGTGGTTTTTTCATGATCCGGTGAAGGATTTCAAAGCATCTGTTCCGGGGATGGATAACAGGAAAAAAGGCGCCGTGGTTCCCGGCAAGCCGGTTGCCATCGGATCAGAATTTACCTTCTTCAGGTCTTCGCCTGACGTACCCGGCACGAGATGGACACGCTTCAGGGGGCAGGATTATGACAACATCAGCAAGGAACCAACCCGCCTCGTTGAAAAGTGGGGAAAAGAGGGTCCTGAAATCCTCTGGAAAAAGGATCTTGGCGAAGGTCATGCGGCTCCTGCCATCTATGACGGGAAGGTTTATTTGCTGGATTACGACGAAGCCGGGAAGTCGGATCAGCTGCGCTGCTTCCTGCTTGCCACCGGGGAAGAGCTCTGGCGGCGGGGATACCGGGTGCATCTCAAGCGCAACCATGGCCTGTCGCGAACAGTTCCGGCCGTGAATGATCGGTTCGTGGTCACCATCGGGCCGAAATGCCAGGTAATGTGCGTAAACCGGGTAAACGGCGATTTAATGTGGGGGCTCGACCTTGAAAAGGAATACAACACCGAAATACCATTCTGGTACACCGGCCAATGCCCCCTGCTTGACAACGACACGCTTATTGTCGCTCCCGGCGGAAAGGCCCTGCTCGTAGCCCTGGATTGCAATACCGGGAAAAAACTGTGGGAAACGCCCAATCCGAAAGGCTGGAAAATGTCGCATTCGTCGGTGATGCCCATGACCATCGGCAGGAAAAAAATGTATGTCTATTTTGCCATCGGGGGTGTTTGCGGCATTTCTGCTGAAGGGGCCGACAAGGGCGAAATTTTATGGGAATCATCCGCGTTTGCACCGTCGGTTGTGGCCCCGTCGCCGGTTATTCTTGGCAACGGCCAGGTGTTCCTTACCGCAGGCTATGGAGCAGGATCGGCGCTTCTGCAGGTGACCCTCGCCAACGGCAGGTACCATGCCTCAATGCTTAAGAAATATAAGCCGCAGGAAGGGCTTGCCTCAGAGCAGCAAACACCGGTTTTCTACCAGGGTTATCTCTATGGTATTTTGCCCAAGGATGCCGGAGGCATGCGGAACCAGTTCGCCTGCTACAGCGTTGCAGATTGTCAAAAAGTTGTGATGAGCAGCGGAAAAGCCGACCGGTTTGGGCTGGGGCCTTACATCATGGCCGACGGCAAATTCTTTATCCTGAACGATGATGGTGAGATGACGATCGCCAAAGTTTCCTCTTTGCAATTTACGGTGTTCGCCAAAGCCAGGATCATGGACGGTCAGGATTCATGGGGCCCCATCGCCATTGCGGGAGGGTATCTTTTAATGCGTGATTCGAAGCAAATGGTTTGCCTGAATATCAAAGCCGATTAACATGAACAGAAAAATTATTCTCTCTGGCGCCTTGATCCTGTTGCTGGCAGCCATTGTATTCATGGCCTGGGATTTGTTTTTCAATAAACCGGGCGATAATGTAAATCCCTACGCGTATGATCTCGCATCGCTCAAAGCCGGAGATACATCCCTCGTCGCGTATGAAGAGGTGCTGCATTTCAGCACAAACCTTGCGGCATTGCACGGCATTGCCCTGGATAAATCGGATCGGATCTATGTATGCGGTGACATCGGTCTCGAAATATTTGATCCTTCCGGAACATCCATCGCCGAATTTCCAATCAGCGGGCTTGCCCGGTCGGTGCATGCAGCGGAAGATGGCCGGGTCTATCTCGGCATGGAGGATCATATCGAAATATATGATATTGCCGGCACGCGGCATCAACAATGGAAAAGTTGCGGAAGCAACGCAATCATCACCTCCATTGCAGTTACCGGTAAGGATGTTTTCATCGCCGATGCCGGCAACCGTGTGGTATATCATTATGATTTGTCGGGTAATCTTTTGAAGAAGATCGGAGAAAAGGATCCGGCGCGGGGCATCCCCGGGTTTGTGGTGCCAAGTCCCTATTTTGACCTTGGCATAGGCCCGCACGATGAATTGTGGGTGGTGAACCCCGGCCGGCATAAGTTTGAACAGTATAACCGCGAGGGAGATATCGCCACCTCCTGGGGAGTATCGTCGATGGCGATGGAGGGATTCTGCGGATGCTGCAATCCTTCTAACTTTGCCTTTCTGTCCGACGGGTCATTCGTAACCACTGAAAAGGGGATTGAGCGCATCAAGGTGTATCTGCCAAATGGCAGTTTCAGGTATGTGGTGGCCGCTCCTGATGCTTTTGTTGAAGGAACCAGGGGACTGGATGTTGCGGTGGATTCAAAGGACCGCATTTTGGTGCTTGACCCGGAAAAGAGACAGGTGAGGGTGTTTGGGTTGAAGAAATAAAAATGCAAAATGCAAAATAAACAAGAAAATAGCGTTGTGCAGACCAGAAGGCGTTTTTTAACGGTGATGGCCAGGGGAGGGATTTTTGCTTCGCTTGCGGTGTTTAGCGGCGTGATGATCCGCCGGTGGAGTGAGGCCGGGGAATGCCGGAAAAATTTTGCCTGCGGCGCTTGCAATGCATCAAACCGGTGCAGGTTGCCTGAAGCGGATTATTTCCGCCTGGAGCAGGCAAAGTCGGTTAACAACAGCCCTAAAAATGGAAAATCCGGAAAATAAACCAAAAATAAACCGCCGAAAGTTTCTCGCAACCGGGGCGAGGGCATCCGTTCTGCTTGGAATCGGCGGGGTGGCCGCACTGGTGGCGAAAGAGAGCATCGCCGGCCAGACGGTATGGCAACTTGACCCTGCAAAATGCATCCAATGTGGTCGCTGCGCCACCAACTGCGTTTTGACGCCTTCAGCCGTCAAGTGTGTTCACGTGTATGCCATGTGCGGCTATTGCGACCTGTGCGGCGGGTATTTCAAGCCGGAGACCAAAACCCTGAATACCGGCGCCGAGAACCAGCTTTGCCCTACCAGCGCCATTAAAAGAAAATTCATCGAAGATCCGTTCTTTGAATATACGATT
>JBBQUQ010000002.1:0-70513 GCA_038212325.1 Bacteroidales bacterium | reverse complement strand
ACCGTCGTCGGTTGAATAGATGTCGAACACGCAGTACGCGCTGTCGCCGGTGGCAATGGAGTAATCTCCTGCAGATACGCCGACAATGACTCCGATATGCGGGTTGCCCCATTTGTCAACGCTCAGGTCACCATCAAAAGCAGTGGTATAAGGAATCTCATCGCGGAGCGGCAATGGAGGACTGAACAGTTGTGCAATCCGATAATCGCTCAGGTACATCTTGACACCGTCAATGCCATCGGGACCGTCGAGCTGTACAGCGATAGGGGCTTCCCAAGTGAGTCCGCCGTCGGTCGATCTGACCATTACAGGATAATAGTTTGCCGAATCGCCGATTTGTACAGCACCGCCGTTGTTGCAAATAGACATGACCCAAACGATATTGCCATCGGGTGAAGCCGCAACTTTTTCATTTGCGGGGCGGTTGTTATCTGTTGTAGGCATCAGTATGGAACTCATCGTATAATCGAAGGCATGGGTCGTAGTATTCCAGATACCTCTCCCCATCGTAATTTTTCCTTCATATGCAACAGTGCCGCTTTCCCAGTTCTGGTCAAGGTCGGTAAAGAACGCTATGCCGTTTTTCGTAATGGTAAAGCCATTGGGGATATAGGTATAAGGGGGAGGAGCGTACCAGTAGAGGGTTTTGTTCGAATCGGCATTGTTGACCATGTTGCATGATCCATGGCTGTATCCGCCCCATGTTGAAAGGGTGTTGGAGAGATTTGGCGCAAAATAGACTGCATAGGCATTTGCGAGGCTGGTGTTCCCTTCGGGATTGTAAATGGCGCCCTGGGGATAGCGGCCTGCGTCGAGGTAATAGGTTCCGCCATTGTTCAGTGTGGCAGAATAAATCTGGTAATTTTTAGTCCAGTCAGCAGCAGCTTGGCCTAAGTTAACGCCGATGTCGATACCCAGGTACCCTGAGAAACTCGGAGGGGTTGAGCCCGGTCCCATCCTGTGAACGTTAATGAGCGTATTCAGGTTGTCATCAGCCCAAACCATGGTCTTCTGACCGCCACCATATCCATAGCCATAGGCGTTGGCCGAGGTGCCAAGGGGGATCACATTTACCAGGCCTCTCGTACCTTCCGCATACTTCAGCCCCGTAGGTTGCGGCTTTACAAAAGAGGTGCCAAAAGTATTAACAGGCTCATAACCAATCATTTGTTCGGTAATCTTTCCACACACAGGTGTGCCTTTCTTCAGTTGTGCTTTTTGAGCAACACTTACCATGGCAAAAACAATCGCCAGGCTCAGGAGTACAAATTTTTTCATAACGTTGGGTTTTGTGAATAATTTTGCCAAATATACTGAAAAAAATTAAATTATATTCAAAACGGGATAAAAAGGTTCATTTTGACTCAAAGCACCTCACCCCCGGCACCCGTTAGGCAAACAAGACCCCGGCCAATTCCCCTTCTCTTTCAGGAGAGGGGTCAGGGGGTTGAGGTGGTTTAATGTATAACGATGGATTACCGGTAAAAAAAAGAGGCCTCAGCATTACGCCAAAGCCTCTTTTGAATTGAAGAGGATATGATTATTCAACAATCATTTTCTTCGTGTGGGATTCGCCATTGATCTTCACTGTGTAAAAATAGACGCCTGAAGTGAACTGGCTGCAATCGATGGAAAAATCATATGAACCAGCGGCGATCATGCCTTTATCGAGGGTCATTACTTTCTGGCCCATGATGTTGGACACTTCGATGCTGACCGAAGCAGAATTCTCAATCTTCAGGTTGAACGTAGTGAAATCCTTAACCGGGTTCGGGTAATTTGCCCCGATAAAACTTTTGGCAGCTGCTTTGTTGCCTTCCAGTCCGGTACCAATAAAGGTAGCACCGGCAACTTCGCGGTAAGATAACTTAACCTCGTGCTCAGGGATGGTGGCATCCTTGATGGTTGAACCCGGCTGATCGGCAGTTTGAATAAGCATGAGGATCTTGTCGTTCTTAACGCTTGTGGCAGTGGCAGGATAAACAAATTCCTGGAACCAGTAAGTCACGTCGTCGTTGAGGTCTTTCATTTCCGACCATGCCGGTTTTCCATCGTACCAGGCACGTCCGTAAATATGGCGGTAGTTCAGGTTATTGGCCGAAGGGTTGGCAGTGACAAGGCTTGACCAGAAGAAATAGATGTTGTTGTAATCATCGATCACAACCTGCGGGAAACTCGACAAGCTTACGCCATAGAGTGGGAACGGATCGAGGATGGGGGTGCCTGACCCATCATCTACCACATAACCAATACACAGGTTGTGTGCAATCAGCGTATCGATCTCCCTGTAAAAGGTAGTATCGTAAGCCGGCATCGTTGAATTCCAGTAAACCACACCATCGGTTCCGGGATAGTACTTATGACCGGTACCGTCGTCACTGGCACGCATACGGCCAAAAGCAACGTGAACAACGCCGTTCTTATCCATGGCACCTGCAATCGTTCCATCGGAGCAAACGAACGTCGGTGTGACAGTATTGAGCGGGTTCAGGCCATAATAGTTAGGCAGAATGATCTTCTTGGTCCATGTTGACCCGTTATCATAAGAGGTCATGAGGAAGGTATCGGTCCATGATCCTCCACAAAGAAATGCAATGGTATCGTGATGGGGTTCTATCCAGGCATAATCATCGCCACCGAATGCAAGATATTCCGTTCCGCCAAGGCCCGGAAGCACTTCGCCCATCTTATCCCAGGTAGTTCCGCCATCAAGTGACCGGTAATACAGCAACGCAGCGGTCTGGCCATTGAGGTTGCCGCGGCCGATCGTAATGATGTGGATATTCTGGAAATTGCTGCCGCTGGTTATAGCCCTTGGCCACACCAGGTCGGTAATGCCGGCCGGGCAGGTAAGCGGGAGTGTTTGCGTCCAACTGCCGGTACCTTTTACCGGACGGCTGTTGAAAACCAGTGAAGAGGTCCCATTATGAGATACAACCAGTTCGCCGTTGCCCATCCATGGATTTAAATTGGGCCAGCCTGATCTCACGGTTTCGATGCGTGCGGACGGAGCAGATCCCCATGATCCGGCTTTGTAATTGTATCCGGAACCACGATCGGAAGCACCGGATTGCCAGGCGCCTGTCCAGGTGCCGGCAACAGTTCCGTCTTCAAAACGATACAAACGGCTCATCATGGCTGCATTGGACTGCATGTCGTAGGTAAGGGAATTACCTATTTCCGCATCCATAGCAGCTTTCGTATTTACCACCGGGTTGCCGGTTTGGGTAAACAACGCGGAATTATCAATGGCTTCAGGAGCTGCAATAGCCCTGTTCTGCAATGCACCCGAGATCTTTACCGGCTTGAGCTGCGCCATAACAGCAACACCGATTACCAGGGAAATTGCCAAGAGTAACGTTTTTTTCATGTTGGTTTGTTTTTAGTTTGACATTTGATAAAGTTTTTACGACTACAAAAGTAATAAAAAATTTGGGGCGATGCAATACAACATTGTATTTTTTACAGTCCCGGTTTCTTTTCCTGCCTTACTGCCTTCTCCTTCGTATCAACCGGAATTATGACAGATCGCTGAAATTCAATATTTTCCGAAAATATTTTCCGGTAGGTGATATGCCTTTTGGCAAACACTGCACCTACCGATTCATGCAGCGCCCGCATCTTTGGGTTAAAATCACCCACCCATGAAAGTTCCACTTCGGTGATGTGCGGCTTGTGCTTCATGACCTTGTTGAGGTGCCAGAAAATACCGGATTCAACGCCATAACGTTGATATTTCGGCTTTACTCCCATAATCACGATGCGGCTGCGGGTGATCGTTTTGCGGTATTTCAGCCATGCAAACCTGAGTTTGTTCCAAAAGTGCAGCTTCCCGTTGAGGTGCTTCAGTATCTGGTTCACATCCGGGAACTGGATCAGGAAGGCAATGGGTTCGTTCTCATGATAAACATACCAGATCAATTCCGGATCAAGGAACGGTTTTGCTTTTTCGAGCCCTTTTTTTAACGTGGAAATATCCATGGGAGTGAAATTCTCATGAAATTTCCATGCATCATCATACACCTCCTTCATGTCGAGGATAAACTTGTCGGCCTCTGCATAGGTAAAATGTCTGAACGTAAGCTCGGGCTTGCGCATGCACCATTCGGCAATTTTCCAGAAACGGTCGGGGAATGGCTTGGTAAGGTCGAGGTGGTTCGACACCTGTTCAAAATAAAACTGAAATCCATAGGCTTCAAAAAATGCCTTGTAGTAAGGCGGGTTGTAACTCATCCCGAATCCCGGGTGGGTGAATCCTTCCACCAACAAACCCCAGTTCACATCATTTTCACCGAAATTCACGGGGCCGTCCATGGCCTGCATACCGCGGGCCGCCAGCCACTCGTGTGCCTGGTTAAACAGAACAAAAGCAGCAGCGCGGTCATCGATGCATTCGAAGAAACCCATGCCGCCCGTTGGTTGCTGAAAGGTGTAAGCCTTGCTGGCATTGATGAATGCTGCGATGCGCCCAATCACCACTTCCTCCCCGTTCACCAGGATCCAGCGAGCAGCTTCGCCATGCTGAAAAAACCCATTCTGAGCCGGATCAAACACCGATTCAACTTCCGAATCAAGCGGCCTTACGTAATAGGGATCACCCTGGTAAATTTTTTCCACCAGCGACAGGAATTGCCTGCGCGTTTGTTTGGCAGCGACTTCAATTATCTTCATCATACCTAAACTTTAATAACTGACAATTTCAGTTAAAAACACTCCCGGCGCCTATCCATTACCCGCATGACACTCGGCCATCCGGCCTGTTTCATACCCGACAAAAATACAACTATAACCTTTGCGTTATTCATTATCTTTGCATCGACTGTAATTTTGTGCATGAAAAAACTGGACCTTTTTATATTAAAATCTTACCTCGGCCCCTTGGTCATGACATTTTTCATTGCGCTGTTCATTCTGCTGATGCAGTTCGTATGGAAGTACATCGACGACTTGGTGGGAAAAGGGCTCGAATGGTATATCATCGTCAAGCTGCTGTTCTATGCCTCATCCACGTTTGTACCGCTCGCGTTGCCCCTGGCAATCCTGCTTTCATCCCTGATGATGTTCGGCAACCTTGGCGAACACTATGAACTGGTGACCATGAAAGCTGCCGGGATCAGCCTGAGCCGGATCATGCGGCCGCTTATCGTGGTTTCCATCTGCGTGAGCGCAACTGCATTTTACTTTTCCAATGTGGTATTGCCGTTTGCCAACCTTAAATTTCATTCGCTGCTGTTCGACATCCGGGAAAAAAAGCTTGCCTTTAACCTGAAAGAGGGCGTTTTTTATCCCGGCATTGAAGGGTTTGTCATCAGGATCGGCAAAAAAGAGGAAGACGGGAACACAATCCGCGACGTGATGGTGTACGATCACACAAAACACCTGGGGAACATCTCCCTTACCACTGCAGAATGGGGAAAGATGGAGCTTTCGCCCGACAAGAGGTTTTTAGTTTTCCGCCTGTACAATGGCACGAATTACGAGGAAAGGGTCGATTTGCGGAACAGTGCATCCACCCATCCTTTTCAGCGCACCAACTTTACTGATCAATACCAGATGTTCGACCTCTCTGCTTTCCAGCTTTCCAGAACAGATGAAAGCCTGTTCAAGAAGAATTACGAAATGCAGAATATCAGCCAGTTGAGCAAAGCCATCGACTCCATCAAAACGCAATTCCTGGAAGAGCGCAAATCGTATGAGAAGAGTTTCATCAGCAGCCTGCATTTTGCTGACAGGAAGGAACAGGTTTATCAAGGCATTACCGACTCACTGTCAAGGTTCAACCCTGCTGTTCTGTATAATTATAAAGCCGAAAACCGCCGGAAAATCATGGAGACGGCTGTGAATTCTGCGAAAAGTGCCAGGGAAAACCTTGAAGGCAGCAAGGAATCCATTTATAATAAAAGTAAACTGATCTATAAACACCAGATTGTATATCATAAAAAATTCTCCTTTTCAATCGCCTGTTTCCTGTTGTTTTTTATCGGGGCTCCCCTTGGAGCGATCATCCGGAAAGGGGGATTGGGAATGCCTGCCGTGATATCCACGCTCTTTTTTATCCTTTTCTGGGTGATCTCATTTGTGGGTGAAAAATATGCTGTGGAAGGTGTTCTGCCTCCCTGGCAGGGAATCTGGCTCTCCTCGGCGGTGCTCATGCCTATCGGAATATTTCTTACCATCAAGGCAACAAACGACGCCTCCCTGTTCGATCTAGATGCATGGAAGAGCATCATCAGAAAGGTATTTACCAGAAAGGATCGCCGGCAATGAGAATCCTCTTTCTTTGCAACAAATCGCCCTGGCCTCCCAAAGAAGGCGGGCCGATGGCCATGAACATGCTCATCGAAGGCTTGCTTGCGGAAGGTCACCAGGTTAAAGTGCTTGCCGTAAACTCGTTTAAATATAATGTTAAAGAATCTGACATCCCCGGAGGTTACCGGAACCAGACAGGGATCGAACTCATCGATGTCGACCTGCGGATCAAACCCGCCGGCGCCCTCCTCAGCCTCGTTGCCGGCAAATCATACCACGTGGCACGCTTTGTTTCCGGGAAATTCAGGAACCGGATGCGCGAAATTCTCAGGAGCAGTGAATTCGATATTGTTCAGCTTGAAACCGTGTTCATGTGCCCGTATATCGAAACAATCAGGCAGCACAGCCAGGCAAAAATCGTTCTTCGGGCGCATAACATCGAACACCTCATCTGGCAGCGGATTGCTGAGGAAACAAAAAATCCGGTGAAAAAATGGTACCTCCGTCACCTGGCAATAGCCCTGGAACAATTTGAGCTGGAAAGTGTGACACAGGTGGATGGAATCGCGGCAATCACCCCGACCGATGCCGGGTATTTCAGCAACTTCGCAGAAACAGGAAATGCAACATGCAACATGCAAAATGTAAAATGCAAAATGCAAAATGCAAAATGTAAAAATACGGCGGTCATTGACATCCCGTTCGGCGTGAATGCAGGCAAATACCAGCATGATCCTGCCGGCGTTGAGTTTCCCTCCCTATTCTCCCTGGGTTCGATGAACTGGATTCCGAACCAGGACGGGATCCGCTGGTTCCTGCAGGAGGTGTGGCCCGATGTTCACAGGCAATTCCCCGACCTGAAATATTATATTGCCGGGCGCGGAATGCCGGGCTGGATGCAGTCGCTGAAACTTCCGAACGTGATCGTGGCCGGCGAAGTGGACCACTCAGCCGCGTTTATCGCATCAAAAGCTGTCATGGTCGTTCCATTGTTCTCGGGAAGTGGGATCAGGGTGAAAATTATTGAAGGGATGGCCGCCGGAAAAACCATCATTTCCACCTCCGTGGGGGCCGAAGGAATCCGTTACACTCCCCACCGGAACATCCTGATTGCCGATGTTCCCTGTGAATTCTTCGAAGCTGTTTCCATTTGCATCACCGATCGGGCGTTGTGCGAAAAAATCGGGAAGCAGGCATACCAACTGGCCACGACAGAATACAATCCTGAAATTCTTGTCCGGAAATTGATTGCTTTTTATCAACAACTATTTTGATAACGCAGTTTTTTATACTTTTGCCTGATTCAAGCTACCTTCATGCGTTTGTTTTTTATATTGCCCAGGGTCCCCTATCCCACTGAAAAGGGAGATAAGCTGAGAGCCTTTCACCAGATCAAACAGCTTTCGAAACATCATGAGATCATCCTGTGCGCCCTGAATGACGGCGACCTGCATGAAGATGCCATCCAGGTGCTCAAAAAATTTGTGAAGGCCATCCATATCATTCCTATCTCAAAAGTTTCGATTGCCCTCAACCTGGTAAAGACTTTGTTTTCCGGCAAGCCGCTGCAGGTCGGATATTTTTACAACACCTCCTCCGCGGCAAAAATCCATAAGCTCATCGAAGAGTATAAGCCCGACCACCTTTTTTGCCAGCTGATCCGGGTTGCCGAATATGTCAAAGGGGTTCCGATCCCCAAAACACTCGATTACCAGGATGTGTTCTCAAAAGGGATCGAACGGAGGTTTGCCACTGCACCTTTCTACCTGAAACCCTTCCTGAAGATCGAATATGACCGGCTGCTCCGTTATGAGCATGATGCATTCGACGCATTCGATCATGCAATCATCATTTCGGTGCCTGACCGCGATCTGATACCGCATCCTGAACGGGATAAAATTGTGGTTGTTGCCAATGGAGTGGATACTGAGTTTTTTCGTCCGATGGATACAGAGAAAACCTACGACCTTGTATTTACAGGCAACATGGGCTACCCGCCCAACATTAAAAGTGCTGAATTCCTGGTAAATGAGATTCTCCCCGAAGTTTTGCGCCACAAGCCTGGCCTGCGCCTGCTCATTGCCGGCGCCAACCCGCATCTGCGCGTGATGGTGCTCAAATCGGCACAGGTGGATGTCAGCGGCTGGGTGCCCGACATGCGCGACTGTTACGCTGGCGCGCGCGTGTTCATCGCCCCGATGCAGATCGGGACCGGCCTGCAGAACAAACTCCTTGAAGCCATGGCCATGAAGATCCCATGCATCACTTCGCCGCTGGCCTTCAATGCATTGAATGCAACGGAAGGGAAAGATATTCTCGTTGCTCAAACTCCAAAGGAGTATGCAGCACACATCCTGATGTTACTCGACAACCCTGCTAAAGCCGCTGAAATCGCTCAAAGCGGATACGATTTTGTTCACCGGAATTTCAACTGGGAAACCGAAACTGAGAAGATCAACCGGCTGATTACAGGGTGACGGGGGGTAACAGGGTAACAGGGTAACAGGGTAACAGGGTAACAGAGTGACAGAGTAACAGGGTGACAGGGTAACAGAGTGACAGAGTAACAGAGTGACAGGGTAACAGGGTAACAGAGTAACAGGGGTGACTAAGTGAAGTGGGAAATAGAACAGTCCATGGCCTGGCTGACAGGTGATCTGGAAAAATACACCTTTGATCATCCAAACATTTAGAACAATCGATGAGTCCAGTATAAAAAGGATGAAATTTGTTTCCAAATGAATTGCCTCCAGCTTTAGCTGGAGGTTTGAGGAATTCATTAAATAATTGGCTTTAGCCAAACAATTAAATGTCAATTATTTGGCTAAAGCCGAGTTCATTTCCCACCTCTAACCAATAGCTAAAGCTATTGGCAATTCAAAATTGATGAGTTTTTATACCGGACTCACCTATAAATTACTTAATAAATGGTTACATTGTCAACCTGTCACTTTATTACCTTATTTCCAGTTACGCTGTTACCCAGTCACCTTGTCACTCTGTCACCTTGTCACCATATAAAATAAAATCTTCATCATTAACTTTAGCCACTAACAATTATGTCCGACGATAAAAAAATCATCTTCAGCATGGTGGGTGTCACCAAAACCTATCCGCCCCAGAAGCAGGTGCTGAAGAACATCTACCTCTCTTTTTATTATGGTGCCAAGATCGGCATCATCGGGTTGAACGGTTCCGGAAAATCAACGCTCCTCAAAATTATAGCGGGCGTTGAGAAATCTTTCCTGGGCGAGGTGGTATTTTCACCCGGCTATTCAGTGGGGTATCTTGAACAGGACCCCCAGTTCGACGATACCAAAACCGTTCGGCAGATCGTGGAAGAGGGAGCCCATGAAGTGGTAAGCCTGCTTAAAGAATATGAGGAGGTTAATCAAAAATTCGGCGAACCCCTGGGAGATGATGAGATGGACAAACTGATCAAACGGCAGGGCGAACTTACCGAACTGCTTGACCAGCATGGGGCATGGGATCTTGACAGCAAGCTGGAGCGGGCCATGGATGCCCTGAGATGCCCGGATCCCGACAGCTCCGTGAAAAATCTTTCGGGTGGGGAAAGGCGCAGGGTGGCGCTGTGCCGGCTCCTGTTGCAGGAGCCTGAAATTCTGTTGCTTGATGAGCCAACCAACCACCTTGACGCGGAGTCGGTTCAATGGCTTGAACTGCATCTCCAACAATACAAAGGTACCGTGATCGCCATCACCCACGACCGGTATTTCCTCGACAACGTGGCCGGGTGGATCCTTGAACTCGACCGTGGAGAGGGAATTCCCTGGCAGGGAAATTACACCTCCTGGCTCGAACAGAAATCAAACCGCCTGGCCATGGAAGAAAAAACGGAAAGCAAACGGCGCAAAACCCTTGAACGGGAACTTGACTGGGTGCGCATGTCGCCCAAGGCCCGCCAGGCAAAGGGGAAAGCCAGGCTCAATGCTTATGAAAAGATGATGAGCGAAGATGTCAGGGAGAAGGAAGAACGGCTGGAGCTATACATTCCGAACGGCCCAAGGCTCGGAACCATGGTCATTGAGGCCATGGATGTTTCGAAATCGTTCGGCGACAAGCTCCTGTTCGAAGGATTGAGCTTTTCATTGCCCCCCGCTGGAATTGTAGGTGTTATCGGCCCGAACGGGGCTGGCAAAACCACCCTGTTCAGGATGATCATGGGCGCTGAAACATCGGGTTCGGGCTCGTTCAAAGTTGGCGAAACCGTTAAACTGGGATATGTCGACCAGAGCCACACCTCCATCGACCCTGAAAAGACGGTATTCCAGGTTATTTCGGGCGGAGCCGAAAACATGCAGATCGGCGGACGAACCATGAGTGCCAGGGCTTACGTGGCAAGGTTCAACTTCAGCGGGGCCGACCAGGAAAAAAAATGCGGGGTGCTCTCAGGCGGAGAGCGCAACCGCCTCCACCTGGCACTTACCCTGAAAGAGGAGGCAAACGTGCTGCTGCTTGATGAACCCACCAACGACATCGATGTGAACACGCTGCGCGCCCTGGAAGAGGGCCTTGAAAACTTTGCCGGCTGCGCCGTGATCATCTCCCACGACCGGTGGTTTCTCGACCGCGTTGCTACCCACATCCTGGCTTTTGAGGGAAATTCCCAGATGTATTTCTTTGAAGGCTCTTACTCCGACTATGAAGAGAACAAGAAAAAACGTTTGGGCGATGATGCGCCGCACAGGATCAGGTATAAGAAGTTGAAGGGGTAAAACAAATAGTAAAATAGCAAAATAGTAAAATAGCAAAATGGCAAAATGGCAAAATTAATACGTAAGTTTGCAGAAACAGAATTCAGTGGCAGCTCAAAAACCATCCATACCCAAAGGAACACGTGATTTTTCACCCGCCGAGATGGTTCGTCGGAACTATATTTTTGATATCATCCGGCGGGTATTTCAGGTTTTCGGTTATCAGCCCATCGAAACCCCCGCCATGGAGAATCTCTCCACCCTGATGGGCAAATACGGTGAAGAGGGGGATAAGCTCCTGTTCAAAATCCTCAACTCGGGCAATTACCTCGATGGACTTCCGGATGCGGAATCGGGCATGCGGGATGCAGGCTCCCGGTTGCAGTACCTTACCAAACACATTGCTGAAAAAGGTCTCCGGTACGATCTTACCGTTCCTTTTGCCCGTTTCGTCGTGCAGCACCAGAACGAACTCATTTTTCCGTTCAAACGATACCAGATACAGCCGGTATGGCGGGCCGACCGTCCGCAGAAGGGCCGCTATCGTGAATTTTTTCAATGCGATGTGGATGTGATCGGAAGCAACTCCCTGCTGAATGAGGTAGAACTGGTGCAGATCATCGATGCGGTTTTTACCAAGCTTGGAATCAACGTACTGATCCGCCTCAACAACCGCAAAATCCTCGCGGGAATTGCAGAGGCCATCGGAGCCCCGGATAAGCTGACCGACATCACCGTAGCCATGGACAAACTGGATAAAACGGGTATCGAAAAGGTGAACGATGAATTGATCCAGCGCGGAATTACCTATGAATCCGTTGAAAAGCTTCAACCCATCCTCACACTGGAAGGGAAAATCAAGGTGAAGTTTGAAACATTGTCAGAATTGTTCAAAGACGCTGAAATCGGCCGGAACGGGTTGGATGAGATGCGTTCCGTGCTTGAACATCTTAAGGACCTGAACCTTAAAAATAAATTTGATTTCGACATTACCCTGGCCCGCGGATTAAGCTATTATACCGGCACCATCATCGAGGTAAAAGCCCTTGATGCGGCCATGGGCAGCATTTGTGGCGGCGGACGTTATGATGACCTCACCGGGATTTTCGGGTTACCCGGAATGTCGGGTGTAGGGATCTCATTTGGCGCCGACAGGATCTATGATGTAATGAACGAACTCAGCCTCTTCCCTGAAACCATCCAGGCTGCCACCCGCGCATTGTTCGTTAATTTTGGAACGGAAGAAGAAAAGTATTGCCTTAAAGTACTTGCTGGCCTCCGGCTTGCGGGTATCCCATCTGAGCTTTACCCCGATGCCGCGAAACTAAAAAAGCAGATGGAATATGCCCACCGGAAAAACATTCCTTTTGTAATCCTCATCGGAAAAGATGAAATGGAAACAAAACTGTTGACGGTCAAAGATATGCAATCGGGTGAGCAAAAGAAGTGCTCCGCAGATGAAATAACAAAATTATTGTCGTGATTAAGAACAACGTAAAACGAACCTGGGCGTCCGCCATTCTGAGCGCCCGCAGCATGATTATCGGGGCAGAGTGAACATAAACAGCTAAATGGTGAAATGGCGAAATCCTGCTTGCCTTTTACCAACACATCTTTCCTGTTAATATATTGTTCACCAACAAAAAATCGTATAAAATGACACTAATTATAAAAGGCGCAGGCTTAACCATCGAGGATGTTGTAAGAGTTGCCCGCCACAATGAGAAAGTAGAACTGGACCATGGTGCCATCGAACGCATCCATAAATGCCGGGCCATGCTCGAGCGTAAAATCCAGGCGCATGAAATCATGTATGGCGTGAATACCGGGATCGGGGAGTTTTCTGAAATGGTATTGAATGACGACCAGGTCAAGGATTTCCAGAAATACCTTATATATAACCATGCGGCAGGAATCGGCGACCCGATGCCCATCGACTGGGTGCGTGGCGCCATGCTCGGGCGTATCAATGTGCATGCGCACGGCAATTCCGGTTCACGGCTCGAAATAACCCAAACGCTTGTTGATATGCTAAACAAAGGGGTAACCCCGATGGTATGCCAGAAAGGCTCCGTAGGGGCATGCGGCGACCTGGCCCCCATGTCGCAGATCGCGTTGCTGATGATGGGCGAAGGAGAAGCCTACTACCAGGGAAAACTGATGCCCGGGAAAGAGGCGCTGGACTCCGCCGGAATACCTGTTCCCGGCCTGCAGGCCCGCGACGGCCTGGCCACTATTAACGGATCAAACGTATTGACTGCCATGAGCGCCCTCTTCCTGTTCGATGCCAACAACTGGCTGAAACAGGCCGAAATTGCAGCATCCATGTCGCTCGAAGCGATGAAGGCAAACATGCGCCCGTACAGCCCTAAACTTCATGAAATCCGTGGGTTCAAGGGTGCGGTGCGCAGTGCTGCTGCGATTTTGAAATGCGTTACAGGAGGTGATCTTGTTGAAGGAAAGGTAAAATGCAAGGTGCAGGATGCCTATTCGATGCGTTCAACACCACAGGTGATCGGTGCGGCACACGATGCGTTGGCTTATGCACGGTCGCAGGTTGAAATTGAGTTGAACGGTGTGGGCGATAACCCGATCTTCTTCCCCGATGAAAACCTGCAACTGTCGGGCGCCAACTTCCAAGGCTCTCCTGTTTCGGTGCCAATGGACATGGCAGGCTACGTTGTTACCATGGTGAGCGTAATGAGCGAACGCCGGATGAACCGGCTGAACAACCCCGCCCTGAGTGTCGGGCTGCCGGCATTCCTCACAAAGGGCGCAGGCATGTTCAGCGGACTGATGCTAAGCCAATATACTGCCGACATGCAAATTGTCGAACAGCGAATCCTTTCAGCCCCGGCCTCCATCCAGTCGATCCCCGCCGCAGCCGACCAGGAGGACTTTGTTTCGATGGGAATGAATACGGCCCTGAAAAATTTCCAGATCCTTGACAATGCTTATGGGATTTTAGGCATAGAATTCATGGCGGCCGCCCAGGCCCTCGATTTCAGGGAATATGCCTTCGGGAAAGGCGTTTCGAAAGCCAAAGAGGTGATCAGGAAACATGTTGACTTCCTCGAGGTTGACCGCCCGCTTTACCCCGATCACAATGCCATGAAGGCACTGGTAAAATCGTGCGAGATCCTCGATGAAGTTGAAAAACAGGTCGGGTCTCTTGAATAACGATCAATATTTCTCACAGATTTTCGTAGAAAAAAATACACAGATTTTCACAGTAAAAATTCTATCTGTTTTGAACGAACTGACCCCGGGGCCGCTGCCGGAAACAAAACCGCAGCGGCCCACACTTCTGACCGTATTATGCATCCTTACGTTTGTAGGCAGCGGGATGAACCTGTTCTCAAGCCTGGTCATCGCGGGCTTTTATGATGTGTTTATTGAAATTGCGCAGGCATTCAGCGCAAAATTCAACATCCCCGGAATCGACCTGCTGCTTGAAATGAAGCCCGTGTATTTTCTGGTGACCGGATTGCTGTACATTGGTTCGCTTGCCGGCGCCATCCTGATGCTGCTAATGAAAAAAACCGGTTTTCATGTATATACAGTATCGCAGATCCTCCTGATCCTGGCACCCATGTACTTTATGCATTTGCCCGGACCGGGCCTGCCTGAAATGCTTTTCTCCGGGCTCTTCATATTTCTTTACAGTATGAACCTGAAATATATGTCAGAATCATGGAAGACGAGATCAACCTGAACGATCCCGGTGAAACCGGGAAAACATGGTCGCGGCCGGTAATCCTTACCATGCTGTGCCTCGGTTCATGGGTGTGTTTTGGATTGCTGACCCTGCTTTTTTTAGCAGGAGTATTCAATGCCGGCTCGATTTCCAATGTAACAAATCAATACCTTCCGGCTGCCGGGTATACCAAAGCGCAAACAATGCTTCTCTCCGGAGCAGCCTTTGCGCTTCACGGGCTGGCATTTACCGGCATTATATATATCTGGAACCTGCGTAAAAGGGGCTTTTACCTGCTCGGACTCTCATGCCTGGTTATTTCTTCATACCAGCTGGTCAATCCTGCAGCGGCCATTGGGTCCACTGCAGTGTATATCATTGTCCTTCTCCTCTTCGGACTTTTCTATCCGAAAATGCATTGATAATCTTCATGTTGGCTCGTAGTTTAGATTCATTAGTACTTCATTGAAAACTTGTAATACGTCCGTTTTCTTCAATTCAGGTTTGTGATAGTTAAAACTATGTTAATAAATTATTAATTATTTGTTAAAACCATGTTGGTTTAGAAGAAAGTAATACGTAAAATTGCAATGTGTTAAACATATCATACTTGTTTAGCCACCCTAACAGATCAGTGAATTTTATCATGAATTTTTTTTAAATCAATTACTATTCACACATTTACTAACAAAAATCAAACTGTATGAGAAAATTTACGATTTTCCTTGCCCTTATGCTATTCATAGGGTTGCAAGTTGCCAACGCCCAGCGAACAATTACGGGCAAGGTAACGAGTTCAGATGACGGCGCCGGCATTCCGGGTGCTACCGTTCTCGTTAAAGGCACCGCTGTCGGAGCAATTACCGATGTTGACGGCAAGTTCAGCCTCAACGTGCCAAAGGACAAAAATGCGGTACTGGTCTCCTACGTTGGAATGGTTACGCAGGAAATAAAACTTGGTGCTGATAATATTGTTAATGTTATTCTGCAACCCAGTATTCAGGAACTTGAAGGCGTTGTTGTAACTGCGCTCGGTATTCCCCGTGAAAAAAAATCACTTGGATACGCGACGCAGGAAGTAAAAGGTGACCAGCTTAACATGGTTAAAACTGACAATTTTGTCAACTCACTATCTGGTAGGGTTGCCGGGGTTCAGGTTAAAACAACGACCAATATGGGTGGCTCTACCAATGTCCTTCTGAGAGGCAGCAAATCATTAACCGGCGACAACCAGGCGTTATTTGTCGTTGATGGTGTGCCTGTTAACAATGACGTTACCAACTCGCGTGCCCAACAACAGGCCGGACAGAGTTATGACTACGGTAATGCAGCTTCTGACATTAATCCGGAAGACATCGAATCGGTCAATGTGTTGAAAGGTTCTGCTGCAACTGCACTTTATGGTTCACGGGCCGCAAACGGGGTGATCATGATCACGACTAAAAAGGGTGCGAAAACAGCCGGTGGTACTACAAAAAAAGGCATCGGGGTCACATTGAACACATCGGCTTCGCGCGGCTATGTTGATAAAAAAACCTTTGTTAAATATCAAAAGGAGTACGGCGGAGGTTACGGCAGCTATTACGGTCCTAACGAAGATGATTATTTTAATATCATCAAAGTGAATGGTGTAGATCAGACATGGGTCCCCATGTATGAAGATGCATCCTATGGAGGCCGTTTTGATGGCCGGTTGGTTTATCAATGGGATGCCGTTGATCCGATGTCGCCAAATTACCAGAAGGCTACGCCCTGGGAGGCTGCGAAAAACGATCCGATTTCCTTCTTTGAAAATCCCTTGACCTTATCCAATTCAATTGGCATTGACAATTCATTCACAGGAGGTAATTACAGGCTATCCTATACCAATTACAAGCAAAACGGGTTGATGCCCAACAGTGAATTGATCAAGAACAATGTTTCTTTGAATGCAACCTGGAATGTCAATGATAAATTAACTGTTTCCGGGTTTGGAAACTATTCCGTAAATAAAGGGACCGGGCGTAACTCAACCGGTTATAATGATAACATCATGGGCTCTTTCCGTCAATGGTTTCAAACAAACGTTGATATGCAACAGCAGAAGGAACTCTACGAACTCACCGACAGAAATATTACCTGGAATTATAAAAGCCCCCTGGATGCTGTGCCCGCATACTGGGACAACCCCTATTGGACACGTTATAAAAATTACGAATCGGATAAAAGAAACCGGTTTATCGGTAATATGGCAGCGACCTATAAAATCACTGACTGGTTGAATATCTTTGGACGATTCTCGGTTGACAGTTACTCTGAACTGCAGGAAGAAAGAAGAGCCATTGGCAGCATTGCAGCTGCTTTTGGAATTGGTACCGGCGCTGATGGCAGCTTGAACAGAAGCGATCAGGAATCAGGTTACATGAGAAGGGATATCTCCTTTAGCGAATACAACTATGACCTGATGGCCAATTTCAACAAAGATCTTTCAGAATCATTTAACTTAAAAGCCATTTTAGGTATGAATATCAGAAGGACAAACTACAACCGGTTGATCTCTTCAACCAGCGGTGGATTGGCTGTACCTGAACTCTATTCATTGCAAAACAGTAAAGGGCCGCTGCCCCTCTCCAAGGAGTTGGCTTCAAGAGTCGGGGTTGACGGAATTTATGCCAGTGCATCACTTGGCTATAAAAACTTCCTCTACCTTGATGGTACAGTCCGTCGGGATCATTCTTCAACCCTGCCGGCAGCAAGCAATGTTTATTATTATCCGTCTGTCGCCGGAAGTTTCATCTTTTCCAATATCGTGCCTGAAGCAAAATGGTTGTCTTTCGGAAAATTCCGGTTGAATTATGCATATGTTGGTAACAGTGCAGGTTTTGATCAACTTGTCGACAACTACATTGTTAATTCACCATTTAACAATCTTTCCACATCTGTTTCTACCATCAAGAAAGATCCTGATCTGAAACCTGAAAATACAAAGAGTATTGAAGGCGGTCTTGAAATGTACTTCGTAGGCAGAAGAATCGGATTTGATTTAGCTTTGTATAAAACCAATACCATCAATCAGATTTTACCCCTACCGGTATCTTCGAGCACAGGCTATTTTACTAAAATCATCAATGCTGGCGAGCTTCAAAACAAGGGGATCGAATTGGCATTGCATGCAACTCCTTGTAAAAACAAGAATTTCAAATGGGATATTGATATCAACTGGTCTAAAAACTGGAATGAAGTCATTTCCCTGTTGGAGGGTGTTAACACACTGCAATTAGGATCCTTCCAGGGGGGGGTTACCATCAATGCAATGGTTGGACAACCCTATGGTGTGATTTACGGAACAGATTACATTTATAATAACGGACGCAAGGTGGTTAATCCTGCAAATGGCAGGTATCTCAGAACAGCGACCTCCGATCAGGTAATCGGCAATGCAAATCCCGATTGGAATGGGGGTGTTTTAAATACCTTAACCTATAAGAATTGGGCACTCGGATTTTTAGTGGATGTTCAAATGGGTGGAGATATCTTCTCTTTGGACATGTATTATGGCCTGGCAACCGGGTTGTATGAAGAAACATCCTTTACCAATGACCTTGGAAATCCTGTCAGGGATAAAATCGTGGGAAACCCGACTACTGGCTATGCTGCAAACAGCGGTGGATTTATCAATGAGGGTGTAAATGTTGCTGCAGATGGCACAATCACTGAAAACATAACAAGAATTGCCGCCAATAATTATGGCTCTTTTGGTTATGCAAGGCTTCCCAATAAAGCCTTCGTTTATGATGCAACCTATGTTAAACTGCGACAGATATCTTTATCATATTCACTTCCTTCCGCTTTGTTGCAGAAAACTTTTATTACCGGCATAACACTCACTGCTGTTGCATCAAACGTTTGGATCATCTTCAAAAACCTGCCTCATGCAGATCCTGAATCAGGATTGGGAGCAGGTAACCTGCAAGGGTATTCTACAGGATCCCTGCCATCAACGCGCGATTTTAGCTTAAACTTAAAACTCACTTTCTAAATTAAGAAATATGAAAAATATATTTGCATTTTTCCTTGTCTTCTTAATGTTTTCGTCCTGTACGAAACTTGAAGATTTAAATGAAAACATCAAAGATCCTACCGCTGTGCCGGGTGAATCATTGTTCACCGGAGCTCAGAAGTATCTTGCAGACCAGATGGTGACTCCGAACGTTAACAGAAATATATGGCGGCTGTTTGCTCAATACTGGACTGAAACAACCTATATCGACGAAAGTAATTACGACATTACGACACGCCCCATTCCGGGCAACCATTGGAACCAGCTTTATGTGAATGTACTGAAGGGACTTGATGAATCGTCAAAAGTGCTCGCGGCTTCGGGCAATTTACCTGGTGATGCCCCTGCTGTTTTAACCAATAAACTTGCCATTATTGAAGTGATGACAGTTTATACCTACAGTGTACTTGTTGAATCATTTGGCAATATTCCATACTCCGAAGCGATGGTTGCAACAATCGTCCTGCCGAATTATGATGACGGTCTTACCGTTTATAAGGATCTGATCACCCGACTGAACGCAGCCATTGCAAAGATGGACAAAGGAGCCGGCAGCTTTGGCAGTACCGACCTTATGAATGGCGGAGATGTTGACAAGTGGTTTAAATTTGCCAATTCACTCAAATTAAGGATGGGCATGCTTCTGGCTGATGTCGATAACCCACTGGCGAAAACCACGGTTGAAGCAGCTGCTGCAAACATCATTTTGTCAAATACTGACAATGCAAGTGTTACCTATCTGGATGCCCAGCCAAATACCAACCCGATCAATGAAAATCTGGTAGCAAGCGGCCGGGATGATTTTGTTCCAGCCAATACACTTGTCGACATGATGAATGCATTGAACGATCCAAGGCGGCCGTTGTATTACACAGAAATTGATACATCTACGACCGGAACTCCAAAAATGGCTTATGTTGGCGGAACCTATGGTACATCCAATAATTTCGCGAACTTTTCTCATGTTGCCGCTCCGATTCTGACACCGACTTTCGAAATGTTGTTTTTTGATGCTGCTGAGGCTGAGTTTTTATTAGCTGAAGGCGGTGAAAGAGGTTTTAACGTTGGTGGTACTGCCGAAGAACATTATAACAAAGCAATCAGGGCTTCGATCGCCTATTGGGGTGGAACGGAGGCTGAAGCAACAGCATATCTTGATCAGCCAAGCGTAGCCTATTCCTCGGCAAAACCATGGAAACAAAAAATCGGAGAACAAAAATGGATTGCATTATATAACCGTGGGTTTGAAGCCTGGACCGCTTTCAGAATGCTGGACTATCCTCTATTGGTTGCTCCTCCTGATGCAGATAGCCCTCTTCCTTCACGTTTGACCTTTCCAACGGTAGAACAAACCTTAAATGGTGCCAATCGTGCCGCTGCTGCTGCGGCAATTGGTGGTGATGTAGTTACAACTAAACTTTTCTGGGATAAAAATTAATCTTATCTCTTATCGTACAAAGGAGGCGACCCAAGGTCAGCCTCCTTTTTTTTCAGTTGGGGATGGGTCCGTGCAGTTTTAATCCCGGCGTGAATATACTTTGGTTTTTGGAGCGCAAGGGCCAGACTGGTAATTGTTATTCCGAATCCGATAGGAGTATCCTCCTGTTGTTCAACATGGAAAAATGTGTACTATTTTATTTGTTTTTCTCCCGGTATTCGTATCTTTACCCTGTCAAAACAGACAGGATGGTTGCTCAACCATGAGATGTTCGCAACATACAACACAATCATTCAGTTGATTACACATTCTGTAGAACGTTTTTACTATTCAAGATTCACATTCAACTGTAATCATTAACAATACAAAAACCAAACTTATGAAAAAGATCTACGGAATGATCGTGGTTATCTGCCTGCTGGCGGGTACTGTACATGCACAATCAAATTACCTTCGCCTGGGCGTCGGAGGAGGTGTCGGACTCAAACAATATCAAGGCTATGCCTGGTATGATGAGAGCGAATCTTCCAGTGCCGACAATATTACCATAAAATCGATGGGACTGGGTGGTGGCTTCAATGTTAACCTGGCTTTCGGACACATGTTTTCACAATTTGTCGGAATTGAACTCGGGGTAAACGAATTCATCGGACTGAAGAAAAAAACGAATCAGACCGTAACTGACTCTTATGGTGAACGAACACAGGAGTCAAAGATTTCAGGAATGATGCTGCAAATTGTTCCGGCAATCGTGATCACACCCGGGCTCGAAAAGATCAATCCTTATGCAAGATTGGGAATGATCGTTGGCGTCCTCCCTTCAGGAACACGAACTGACAACTATACCGATAAATATACCGGTGGCGAATCATTGAAGGTTACACATACTTCCGACCAGAGCCAGAAACTGTCGGGCGGTGTTGCATTGGGTTTCACTGCGGCCGGAGGTGCCTCTTTTATGCTCAGCGAAAAACTGGCATTTTATGGTGAACTTGTTTTCAATGGAATATCCTATTCCCCATCCAAAGGAAAATTAAAGACATGGACCTACGACGGAGTAGATCAATTGCCTGATGCAACCACAAATGAAAAAGAGTGGACGTATGAGAAGGAATTTGATGCAAATGAAGAAATTCCCGATGGAAGCCCGGATAAAGAGGCCAAAACATCAGTCTCCTTCAGCAACGTTTTGATCAATATTGGCATAACCTTTAGGCTCTAAGCCTGGTTTTTTTCAACCGGGGTAAATGACCTGATCCAGCAACGACGCCTGATATTCACCCGGGCGTCGTAGTTTTTCCATATAGAGATGGCCTTCAGGTTGTCTTCAAGCTGGGGATGGGTGCGTGCAATCTTTATTCCGGCTTTCATGTATGCCCGTGCAAGTTCATGGTAAACCAGGGCCAATATGCCTTTTCCCTGGTAATCGGGACGTACGCCGATCAAGTACATATGGATCGTGTCGTTATGACGCATGGCGCGCAACAGGTGAATGAACCCAAAAGGGAACAAGGATCCTTTGGCTTTTTGAAGTGCAATGGACAGGCTGGGCATGGTAATTCCAAACCCCACGACATCATCGTTTGAATCGAGCACCAACGATACAAATTCAGGCCTGATAAAGTCAAAGTACTGCCTCGTGTAGTTTTCCATCTGTTCCTTTGTCAGCGCGGAAAAACCATAGATGTCGCGGAATGCTTCATTATACATGGTGAACATTTTTGCAGCGTATGGTCTGATTTCCTTTGCTTTACGGGGCTTTAACAAGTGCAGGTCATATTTTCTCAGGACAATCTCCGTCACACGCTCAACCTTGTCGGGGCTGGTTTCAGGTATCCTGATCTCAAACTGAACCCAGTCGGTTGACTTCCTGAAACCAAGTCGTTCCATGTGATCCTTGTAATAGGGGAAATTATAGATGGCCGACAAACTGGATATCTGGTCAAATCCTTCCATGAGCATCCCTTCCGGGTCCATGTCGGTAAACCCCAACGGGCCATGAAGCCCGGTCATCCCTTTGCCCCTGCCCCATTCTGTGACGTTCTCCAACAGCAAACGGGAAACCTTCGGGTCGTCGATAAAGTCAATCCATCCAAATCTTACCAGCCGGGTGTTCCAATGCTCACATTCATGATGGTTGATGATGCCGGCAATTCTGCCCACAGGCTCCCCGTCGCGAAAGGCTATCCAGTATTCCGCTTCGCAGTAGGAAAATGCCGGGTTTTTGTCCTTTCGAAGGGTATTGATCTCGTCAAATTTCAATGGGGGAACCCAGAATGCGTTCCCTTCAAACAAATGAAAAGGAAAGTCAACGAATTTCTTCAGGTCCCGGTGTGTAACAACTTTCCTTATTGAGATATCACTCATGTCAGAGCCATTTTTCCTTTTTGTACCATTCAAGCGTTTCGGCAACTCCCTTTTCCAGGTCGTATTCAGCTTTAAAGCCAAGATCCTGTTCCAGCGGCTCAAATTCACAACGCCAGTTCGTGCATTTCAGAACCTTATATTTGTCGGTATTCAAGGTAGGAATGGTTCCCCACAATCCGCCTACACGCTCGCCGATGGTGGCAATTGCCCTGACAAGAAAAAGCGGAACGGTAAAGCGCACTGTTTTTTTTCCCAATGCCTTTTTGGTAATTTTCGCAAAAAGTTCCGATGGATATTCTTTGCCATCCGACACAAACCAGGCTTTTTTTATGTGTGGCGAAGCAAGTGCAATATATATCAGCCTGACCAGGTCACGTACATATATGAAGGTGAGTACCTGTTTCCTGAAACCGATATAGGGCTCCATGCCCCGGTTTATGGTCTGGAAAAACACGAAATAATCTTTTTCTTTTGGTCCGTAAACACCGGTTGGCCTTACAATCAGCCAGGGAAAGTCAGTCAAACCAGTGATATAACGTTCAGCATCAAGCTTGCTTTTTCCGTAAAGTTCGATGGGTTTAGGTTCATGGGTAAGGCGCACCGGTTCACCTGTATGCGGATCACCCGGACCGTAAGCAGCAAGACTGCTGACAAACAGGAACTTATCCGGGACCATCCCCGATTCAATCAGTGCCTCAATGAAATGAATGGTATTCCGGCAATTTACATTGTAAAAATCCTCCTTTTTTTTGACCTTGGTAAGCCCTGCGTTATGAACTATGTAATGGAAGCGGATATTTTTGTTTTTGCAATCCTCCAGAGTTTCGAGGACCTTTTCCTTGGTTGAGAAATCAAATTCAATAAACCGGATGCGTTCATCCTGCAGATAATCACGTGAGCTTGATTTACGGACTCCGGCATAAACCTGAAAATCCTGTTTCAGCCCTTCTTCAACAAGAAAGCTGCCAATAAACCCGCTGGCGCCGGTGATAAGTATATTTTTCATATCGATCATTTGGCGGTATTCCCACTTTGCACTTTGCACTTTGCACTTTGCACTTTGATAATGTGAATGAAGAGTCGCCTTTTAACGTCAGACCAGGGGCTTTAGCCCCATTATATAAGGTGGTTACATGAATTTATTTTCACCCCTTGATTCGCATTATTAAAAATGTTTTATCCAGCACCTCCTCGTCAAATGCTGCCTTCCATTGAAATTTTTCCAGATGGTGAGGGCTTTGGCATTGTCTTCCAGTTGCGGGTTGGTTACAGCCTTCTTAATGCCATGCTTGATGTATGCCCGGTGCATCTCATTGTAATACAGTGCATTTACTCCTTTCGCATGATAATCGGGACGAACACCATTCAGGTACATGTCGATCGTGTCGCTCTTTTTCATGGCCCGAAGGAGATAAAGAAACCCGAACGGGAACAATTTACCATCGCATTTCTGAAGGGCCCGGGTAAGCGAAGGCAGGGATACGCCAAACCCGACCACCTCGTCGTGTTCATCGATGACAAAAGAGATGAATTCAGGACGGACAAAGCCAAAATAGGCTTTGATGTACATGTCCACTTGTTTCTGGGTCAGGGCAGTGTAACCGTATAGTTCACTGAAAGCCGCGTTAAGTGTGCGAAACATTTTCGGAGCATAGGGCAGCAGCTCTTTTGCCTTCCTTGCTTTAAGCAGCCTGAGCTTATATTTCTCCTGTACGAGCAGAGCTAGTCGGTCAACCTTTTCAGGTATTGCAGGGGGAATTTCAAATTCATACTGCACCCAGTCGGCGGCTTTTTCGAAACCCATCTTCTCCATGTGCCCCACATAGTAGGGATAGTTGTAAATCGATGCAAGGGTTGCAAGTTCTTCAAAACCCTTGATGAGCATTCCCTCATTGTCCATGTCGGAAAAACCAAGGGGCCCATGAATGCCATTCATCCCTTTCGACCTGCCCCATTCCTGCACCGTGTCGAGCAGTAACTGCGAAACCTCTGAGTCATCGATGAAATCGATCCAACCGAAACGCACCATCCTTTCATTCCAGCGTTCATTGGCCTTATGGTTGATGATGCCGGCAATGCGCCCCACCATCACTTTACCGCGGTAAGCGATCCAGAATTCAGCTTCACAAAAATCAAAAGCAGGGTTCTTATCCCTGCTCAGTGTGTTCATTTCATCCATCCGCATCGGCGGACACCAGAATTTATTTCCTTTGTAAAGTTGATTTTGAAATGCGATGAACCGTTTAAGATCCTTTTTGGTGGCAACTTTTTTTAATTCAATCGGGTTGGTTTTTGTCATCAGGACTATTTTGAGATAATATGGAGCTTCTTCCCCAGTTTCTCAAATTTCTCCAACGCAATATCAACTTGTTCTTTCGTATGAGTAGCCATGAGGGAAAAGCGGATCAATGTATTGTCCTTGCTTACGGCCGGAGCCACGACAGGGTTCACAAAAATTCCTTCATCCAGTAACATGCGGGTAATGGTAAGGGTTTTGAGGTTGTCACGGATGTATAACGGAATGATGGGGGTAACGGTGTTGCCGATATCAAATCCCAGTTTTCTGAAATTCTCGATGGCGTAATGGGTAACCTCCCACAGATGTTCAATTCGTTCAGGCTCGCTTTTCATGATCTCAAGCGCTGCAAGCACGGCTGCGGCTGACGCAGGAGTTGCTGATGCGCTGAATATCAGGGTGCGTGAGTGGTGTTTGATATAATTGATTGTTTCAGTATCGCTTGCAATAAAACCTCCCAGGGCCGCCATGGATTTTGAAAAAGTACCCATGATCAGGTCAACTTTGCTGGTCAGGCCAAAATGGTTTGCCGTACCGGCGCCATGTTTGCCAAGCACGCCGATGGCGTGTGCATCATCGACCATGATAGTCGCTTCATACTTTTCCGATAGTTTAACTATTTCCGGCAGATTGGCAATATCGCCATCCATGCTGAACACACCATCTACCACAATCAGCTTGATCCTGCCGGGCTCACACTTTTTAAGAACTGACTCCAGGGAATGCATGTCGTTGTGACGAAATTTCAGCACCTTGGCAAAAGACAAACGGGTAGCCTCAATTATGGATGCATGATCAAGCTCATCGATCAGGATATAGTCATTGCGCCCGGTAATGGTCGGGATAACCCCGAGGTTAACCTGGAAACCAGTGCTGTAAACCAGCGCAGCCTGTTTTCCAACAAATTCAGCCAGCTTGTTTTCAAGCTCGATATGAATGTCAAGTGTTCCGTTGAGAAAGCGGGAACCTGCACAGCCTGTGCCGTACTTTTCAGTCGCCTTAATAGCAGCTTCCTTGATTTTCGGATGGTTGGTCAGCCCGAGATAACTGTTTGAGCCGAACATCAGCACTTTACGGCCATTCATCATAACCACCGTATCCTGGTCCGACTCTATCATCCGGAAGAACGGATAGATCCCCATTTTCTCAACTTTCTGCGGCTCGGTGTAGTGGGCTAATTTCCTCTGTAAAATCCTCATTGTTTTAAATCTCTGTAATATAAAAAAAGCGTGCAAAGGTACAAAGAAAAAATCACTTGTGCTGGTTTGAGAAATCAAAACCTGCCTTCAAGGCTGTCAGGTTCAGGTCAATGATTTTATCTCCTTTTTTCCGGAAGATGAATCGAATGGCATCTTCAAGCTTTTCATAGGCCATGCCAAGGAAAGGGGCGGCCGCCCCTAAGATTACAATGTTGGTGGCTTTGGCCGAACCTGCCTCTTTGGCCGTTGCATCAGCATCCAATGCTATATGATGAGGCACCTTCTCTATTTCGGCCATGATTTTATCCATTTCAGGATAATTTGGAATATTGTTAAAGGGGCGGGTATTGGTAATGACCCAGCCTTCGCCCGAAAGATATGGCAGGTAACGGAGCGATTCGAGCGGCTCGATGGAAATGATCATGTCTGCCTGTCCGAATGGGATCAGGTCAGAGGCAATGTCCTGGTGCGAAATCCGCAGGTTTGACATCACATCGCCTCCCCGCTGACTCATCCCGTGAACTTCCGATTGTTTCAAAAACATGCCCTGTTCAAGTGCAGCATAGCCGATGATGGAGGCAATGGAGATAATGCCCTGGCCTCCTACACCTGCTAAAATAATATCTCTTTTCATTGGTTGTGTGTTTACTTGTTCTTGAATTTATCGCGGATGCGCTTGTCAATGGCAACAATGCACTCGCGGCGGGGAATGATCACTGACACGCCAGGATAGGCTAATTCTTCTTTCATGATGGCGACATTCTCATCATGATATTTTTTCAGGGGTTTCAGCACGCGGATGTGCGCTTCCTCTACACCCAATCCCTTGCAGATCTCTTCGATTTTCCCAAATCCCGGGGAGTCCTGCCCGCCTGTCATGGCTGTCGTTCCATTATCAAGGATCATGATCGTAATGGGCGACTTGTCATTGATGGCATCGAGCAGGCCGGTCATTCCCGAATGCGTAAACGTGGAATCCCCGATCACTGCCACGGCGGGAATCAGCCCGGCATCGGCGGCCCCTTTGGCCATCGTGATGGAGGCCCCCATGTCGACACAGGAGTTGATCGCTTCGTATGGCTTTAATGCGCCAAGCGTATAACAGCCAATATCGGAAAACACCCTGCCATTGGACAGGGCACTTAGCGTTTCGCTCAGTGCATAATAGGAGTCGATGTGCGGACAGCCGCTGCATAACGAGGGCGGGCGGCCAACAACAAGGTCGGGAACGGGCAATCCGAAAGTATCCGCTTTTCCGAGGGCAACGGCCACAAGATTTGGGTTCAGTTCGCCATCGCGCGGAAGGGTACCGTCGAGGCGGCCCTTCACCTTCAGTCCACGGCCAAGGTAGCCTTTTAGCAATTCCTCCACAATGGGGTACCCATCTTCGATAACAAGAATTTCATCGCAATCATCGGCCATTTTTTCAACCAGGCTGCGTGGCATGGGATACTGGCCGATCTTCAGCACAGGATAGGGCACCTTGCGATCGGAAAAATTTTCGAGCAGGTAATTATAGGCAATTCCGCAAACGATGATCCCTTTCGACTTGTCGGGGCCATCGATGTATTTGTTGAATGGCGAGGATTCCGATTCAGTAATGAAGAATGCATGGTCCTTGAGAAGGTTCTTATAGCGCTTTCTTGCAATGTTTGGCAGAAGGACAAACTGGCGCAGGTCGGAAGGCATTTTCAATTCATTCTGTTTTCTGACCTCAGGCACTCTCGCAACACCCGAACGCGAATGGGCCATGCGGGTTGTAATGCGCATTAACACGGGCACCCTGTATTTTTCGGAAAAATCAAAGCCATAGTGAACCATGTCATAAGCCTCCTGCTGATCAGCCGGTTCAAGGATCGGGACAAGCGCGAATTTTCCAAAAAAACGCGAATCCTGTTCATTCTGCGATGAATGCATCGACGGATCATCGGCTGCTACCACGATCATGCCCCCATTGGCTCCCGTAATGGCTGAATTGATGAACGGATCGGCCGCAACATTCAAACCCACATGCTTCATGCATACCATGGTGCGTTTTCCGGCATACGACATCCCAAGCGCCGACTCCATGGCGGTTTTTTCATTGGTCGACCAGTTCGAGTGAATATGGTGGTCGGCTGCAAACTTGGAATTCTGGACAAATTCAGTGATTTCAGTGGAAGGAGTTCCGGGATAGGCATAGATTCCGGACAGGCCGGCATCCAGGGCGCCCTGTGCAATGGCCTCATCCCCTAATAACAATAACTTCTGCATAGCGTATTTTAAAAGGTAGTTCTACTTTTACAAAAATAAGAATTTTTTTCAAACAGCCCGGTTGCTGAACCCGCTGTTTTCGTTTTTTTTACCCGATGATTATGTCTACTTTTGCCCTCTTAGATCTGATTCAAGTCCGAACCTGTTATGAAGCTGCCAAAAGAGTTATTTCCCTTTCTGCTCTCCATATTAATGATCCCGTTATTTTATTCGCCGGGCTTCGCCCAGTATGGCTCGGTCAGGGGTTTTGTGTATGAGCAGGAAACCGGTGAACCGGTCCTGTTTACAAACGTATACCTCTACAAAACAACCATCGGTGCCCCCACTGATGGCAACGGTTTTTTTGCCATCACCAAAATCCCTCCCGGACAGTATATCCTGATGGTTACCTATGTCGGGTTTGACACGCTGCAGATACCCATTACCATCAAACCTGACGATGTGATTTCTAAGAAATTATACCTGGCAAAGTCTACCGTTCAACTCGACGAGGTCAGCATTTCAGCTGCCCGGCAGGACAGGGTGAGCGAAACACAAACCAGCATAATTAAAATCACCCCGAAAGAAATTCAATCGATTCCGTCCATCGGCGGCACTCCCGACCTGGCGCAATACCTGCAGGTATTGCCCGGCGTCATCTTTTCAGGCGACCAGGGCGGACAGTTGTATATCAGGGGCGGCCCTCCTATTCAAAATAAAGTGCTCTACGATGGCATGATCGTTTATAACCCTTTTCACTCCATCGGATTATTCTCTGTCTTTGATGTGGATATCCTGAAGAATGTAAATGTTTATACCGGCGGCTTCGGCGCCGAATACGGGGGCCGTCTTTCGTCGGTCATGGATGTAACTACCCGCGATGGCAATAAAAACCGTTTTGCCGGAAAATTCGATGTCAGCACTTTCGGGGCCAAGGCGCTGCTGGAGGGGCCGATCTTCAAGCAAAAAGACCCTGATGGTGCAAGCTCTACCTTCCTGCTTTCTGTTAAAAATTCATACCTTGCCCAGTCGAGTAAGATTTTTTACACCTACATCAACGAAAACGGGCTTCCGTATAATTACCTCGATATCTACGGAAAAATCGCAGTCAATGCCGCGAATGGAAGCAAGGTAAATATTTTCGGGTTCAATTTTTCTGACAAAGTGACCTACCAGGTACTCCAGGATTATCATTGGAATTCATTCGGGGGAGGCTTGACATTCCTGGCAATCCCGGGAAAAAGTTCGGTACTGATCGAAGGAAACTTTGCCTATTCAACTTACAATGTCGTGCTGGACGAAATTAACAAATCACCCAGGTCGAGTTCAATTGATGGATTCAATGGCGGATTGAATTTCACCTATTTCCTGGGAAGGGATGCACTGAAATACGGGCTTGACATTTCGGGGTTTAAAACCACGCTTGACTTCTACAACAGCTTAAACCGCAACATCGAATACACCCAAAACTCAACAGAGGCTTCGTTGTATGTTGATTACAAATGGATGCCCGGAAAGTTCATCATCGAGCCCGGCCTCAGGTTCCAGTATTATGCCTCTATTTCCGCTGCATCCTTTGAACCCCGCCTGTCGATGAAATACAATGTTGCCCCCAAATTCCGCATGAAGATGGCTGCAGGTATATACTCCCAGAACCTGATCAGTACAACCTATGATAAAGATGTAGTGAACCTGTTTTATGGCTATATCAGCAGCCCGACCAATGAGTTGCAAAAATGCGACCAGGTTGTCCTGGGGTTTGAATGGGATCTCATGCCAAACCTTTCAGTTAACGTTGAAGGATACTACAAATACTACCCGGTACTGACAACATTGAACCGGAATAAGCTTTATGACGACACCCAGGAAAACATCAACATACCCGCATACTACAAGGAGGATTTCATTTATGAAACCGGGGATGCAGAAGGGATGGATGTTTCGGTGAAGTACGACTGGAAAAAAGTTCATGTATGGGTAACATATTCCCTCGGTTTCATTCACCGCAACGATGGCTTTTACGATTATGTTCCTCCATACGACCGCCGCCACAACCTCAACCTGGTTTCCACGTTCAACTGGGGAAAACGAAACAGCTGGGAATTCGATCTCAGGTATAACTATGGCTCGGGTTTTCCGTTTACCCAAACGCAAGGCTTTTATGAGCTGATCAACTTTGCCAACATGGGCACCAATTATCCCACCGAGAACGGATCGCTGGGAATTCTATATGGTGATTATGACCAGGGAAGGCTGCCCTATTACAGCCGGCTTGACGTTAACCTGAAGAAAATATTCTTTCTCGGAAAAACAACCAAACTTGAAATCAACCTGAGTGTGACAAATGCACTGGACCAGCAGAACATATTCTATTTCGACCGGATTTCCTATACCCGTGTTGATCAGATGCCACTGATGCCCAGCGTGGGGCTGAGTTTTAGTTTTTAATACTTTAACAACGCATGTACTCCTTTTCATTGCTCTCCGGGATATCATTTTACGACCTTTCCGGCAACATTCGCCAGATACTTGACAATCAACCTTCTCCAGCCGAGAGTAAGGAGGCATTGAGGGAAATTTTTTCCTTTATGGACTTCACCTCGCTCGACGGTTCTGATAACCATGCAAAAATTCAACTGCTTTGCGAAAAAGCCGTTTCGTTTGGCGAAAAGGGGCTTCCGTTCCCGGCTGCAGTGTGCATTTATCCTCCTTTTATATCCATCGCCCGGCAAACACTTAAAGGTACGCCAATCAAGGTTGCAACAACAGCCGCTGCGTTTCCCAGCGGGCAGATGCCGCTCTCAGTCAAGCTTGAAGAGATCAGGTATGCCATCGGCGAAGGTGCCGATGAAATTGATGTGGTCATTTCACGCGGAACTTTCCTGGCCGGCGAATACAACAAATTGTTTCGCGAACTGGATGCCATGCGCGAGCTGGCCGGGAAGCAAACCCTTAAGGTAATCCTTGAAACAGGAGAGTTACAAACCCCCGATAATATTGCAAGGGCAAGTGAAATTGCCATTGAGGCCGGTGCCGATTTTATTAAAACCAGCACCGGGAAAATCAATCCGGCGGCAACTGAAGAATCGGTTTTCGTCATGCTGCAGGTCATCGGGGAATACTACCGGAAAACAGGGAAACAGATCGGGATTAAACCCGCCGGTGGAATCGCTGAACCCCAACAAGCGCTCAATTATTACCGGCTGGTGAATGATGTTCTTGGAAAACAGTGGCTTACTCCGGAATTGTTCCGGATCGGGGCCAGCCGGCTGGCCGACCGGATCGTTGAATCAATTTTATAATTAAACCACAATTTTAAAAACAGTATTATGAAAAACATGAAAATTTTCCTGTCTGTGATCATTCTGGGAATGATTGCCTTATTGCCTGGCTGCACCAAAGAAGACAATACAACCGGCGATTCGACCGCCCGATCGGCATTTCTCGGGAATTGGAATGTTCAGGAATCCTACACCAAACTTACGTATGAGGTAAACATTTCCGCCGACCCCAACTCATCCGACGGCGTGTTTATTTCCAAATTTGCGGGGACACTGGTAACCAGCCCGCCTGCAAGTGCATCGGTCAATGGAAGTTCGATTGTACTCGATGCCGACCAGGTGATCGGAGAAGGCCTCACCATCAATGGATCAGGAGTTTTGTCGGGCGGAAAAATCAACTGGAATTACACCATTTTTGACCAGGCAACACTCATTCATGCGGTTGCCACCTACACCAGGCCCTGATCATTTTTTACCGGCGACTTGCTTCTGCCGGTCTTCGAGCATTCTGATTACCTTGTCATATATCCGGGCATTCATCTCCGGATTCTGCCGGTAATAAAGCAAACTCTGATCATACCGTCCGGCGGTGACATGGTGTTTTTTAAAAATCGCCGGGTAATAGCTCTGCACACCCATCGCCTCAACCCCCTCGTTGCGCTCAAGCAACAAGGCAGCCTCAACCACATGAACATCGGTGAGAAGGAGTACCATCTTATCCTGTGAAATCAGTGAATCACCCGGAACGGCATCGGCGGAGCCCGGAATCGCCTCTTTCCCGCGACAGGCAAAAAGGGCCGTGAGGAACAGGACTGTTATCAGGAACCTGGCGGTGAATGTCATTTTTTTCGTTGCTCGTATTCTTTATTGAGCCCTTCCACCACCGACTTTGTTATGTCCAGGGTGTCGTTGCCGACCAGGATCTCACCTCCGGTTTTGTAACCCATGATGTAGTCGAACTGGTACTGGCGGTTGTATCTTTTCAGATAGACCGTAACACTGTCGATCAGCCGGAGGTTCATATTCATTTCCTTCTCTGCAACCTGCTGTGTAAACCGTTCCTTCTTCTCCATCAGCATCTGCTGTTTTCGCATCAATTGCTCATACTGCACTTTGGCCTTTTCTTCAGGAATGATGTTGGCCGCAACCTGGCGCTGAAATTCATTCGCCTCCTTTTCCAATGCTGCCTGCTCGGCCAGTACTTCAGTCTGCAACCGTTTTCCTGTACTTTCGAGGTCGGACCGCAGCGTCTTAACATATTCATAGTTGATATTAAGACTGTCGACATTGACAAAAACAACCGAAAGCTGTTTGCCTGAAGCCTTTTGAAAGGCCATCGGGATTGCGGCAGCCGACGGGCTGCTCCCGGTGAAATGAAGGACATACAAAACAATCAAACCCAATAATACGACCAATCCCAGGAGGGTATTGAAATTAAAGGTGAAAAATGGCGCTTTTGTGGGGATGTTTATTATTTCCCGGGCTGGTTCAATGTTCTCAATGACCTCTTCCTGCATGGCGATTTATTTAATTACCCAATTCTGACATAAATTTTATACGCATCAGCCTGATCTCTTCTTCGGCGAATTCATCTTCCCCCAGCTCTTTCAGGGCATCTTCAATCGAATCGGATTCAGCTTTGCGAAAATACTCGAAAATTTCTTCCTGGTGATACGGATCAACGAATTCGTCTATATAAAATTTTATGTCAATTTTTGTACCCGAACCTACAATGCTCTCCATTTCTGTGATCAATTCATCAAAACTGAGGTTTTTGGCCAGGGCGATGTCCTCCAATGCAACTTTGCGATCGATACTCTGGATAATGAATACTTTGATCCCCGATTTATTCACAACAGACTTAACAACCATATCCATCGGACGTATGATCTCGTTTTCCTCGACATATTCCTTGATGAGGGTGAGAAATGGTTTACCATACTTCAGTGCCTTGCCCGAACCCACGCCGGTGATCTGCTTCAGCTCTTCAACGGTTACCGGGTACTGAATGGCCATGTCTTCAAGCGAGGGATCCTGGAAAATTACGAATGGGGGAAGTTTTTCCTTGCGGGCGATTTCCTTTCTGAGATCTTTGAGCAGCGCAAACAAGGTTTTATCCGCCGTGCTGCTCTTGGAGCCAAGCGCTTCAAAAAGCTCCTCTTCTTCCGGGTTCTCAAAATCATGATCATCAACCAGCATGACCGAATGCGGATTTTTAAGAAACTCGCTGCCTTCCGGGCTGATCTTCAACAGTCCATAATTCTCAATATCCTTCGTAAGAAGGCGTTCTATCAATGTTTGCCGGATGACCGCATTCCAGAATTTTTCATCCCGGTCGGCTCCCTTTCCGAACACTTCAAGCTTGTTGTGTTTATATGACTTGATCGTAGCAGCACTCTTACCAAGAATGATGTTGATGATGTGCTTATTCTTGAATTGCTGCTTAACAGCCATTACGGTCTCGAGGACAAGCTGGACGTATTGCTTTCCTTCAAATTTTTTCTTTGGATGCATACAGTTGTCACAGTTCTGACAATTATTTTCAGTGTAGATCTCTCCAAAATAGTGCAACAGCTGTTTACGCCGGCATACAGAAGATTCACTGTACGATACCGTTTCCATCAAAAGTTGTTTTGCAATTTCCTGCTCAGCCACCGCCTTGCCTTTAAGAAATTTTTCAAGCTTCTGAATATCATCGTAACTGTAAAAGGCGATACAATTACCCTCCCCGTCATCACGTCCGCTCCGGCCTGTTTCCTGGTAATATCCCTCCAGACTTTTGGGCATGTCGTTGTGGATGACAAAGCGAACATCGGGCTTGTCAATTCCCATGCCGAAAGCGATGGTGGCAACGATCACGTCAACCTCTTCCATGAGGAATTTATCCTGGTTCTGGCGACGTGTTGACGCGTCGAGACCTGCATGATATGGCAAGGCTTTAATCCCGTTTACGACGAAGCTTTCCGCTAATTCTTCGACCTTTTTCCGGCTCAGGCAGTAAACGATGCCTGATTTCCCGGGGTTACCTTTGATAAACTTAATGATATCCTTGGTGACATTTTTGGATTTCGCCCGTACCTCATAATAGAGGTTTGGCCGGTTGAACGACGAGAGGAATACAGAAGCATCAAACATGTTAAGATTTTTCTGAATGTCCTGCTGCACCTTAGGCGTAGCGGTTGCGGTAAGCGCAATTACAGGCACTTTTTGACCGATTGCATCGATGATCGGCCGCAGCCTCCGGTACTCAGGCCTGAAATCATGGCCCCACTCCGAAATACAATGTGCTTCGTCTATCGCATAAAAAGAAATCGGGATGTTCTGCAGAAATTCGATGTTCTCCTCTTTGGTGATGGTTTCGGGTGCAACATACAGCAGCTTGGTGTTGCCGCTCAGAATATCTTGTTTTACCTGCGAAATCTCCTGCTTTGTAAGTGATGAATTCATGAAATGGGCAACGTTGTTCTCTGTGCCGAAACTCCTGATCGAATCGACCTGGTTTTTCATGAGTGCAATCAATGGAGAAACAATGATTGCCGTGCCCGGTTTCATCATAGCGGGAAGCTGGTAGCACAGCGATTTCCCGCCGCCGGTCGGCATGATGACAAAGGTGTCATTATTGGCCAGCACACTCCGAATGATCGCTTCCTGATTACCCTTAAAGCTATCATAACCAAACACTTTCTTTAATACTTCAAACAGCTTATGCTCGTCCTTGTTGGCCGCCATTTTTTGACTTGGATTTATTTTAGTACTTTTGTTCTGGGCAAGCAAGTTGATGACTTGTAACTGCTCCTATATACAAATGTAAGTATAAACGTTTTGAAATAAACAAATTTTTGAAAAATAAATTGTGCATTGAAAAACAATAAAGCATTAAAGGCAGTCGCAATCAGCACCATAAGTGATGAAGCGGCTGCCATAACAAATTTAATAAAATCTGTTGATTCCGGATTTTTAAATTGCATTCCCCTTATTCTTCAATCGAAAGGCAGAGTGATCGTTACCGGAATTGGCAAAAGCGCCATCATTGGCCAGAAGATAGTTGCAACGCTAAATTCAACAGGTACCCCGGCCAGCTTTTTGCATGCTGCCGACGCTATTCATGGCGACCTGGGGACGATACAAAAGGAAGATGTTGTGATTTGCATTTCCAACAGCGGCGAAACGCCTGAAATCAAAATACTGATTCCCCTGCTCAAAGAATATGGCAGCTCGCTGATCGCGATGGTCGGAAAAAAAGGTTCCTTCCTTGCCAAACAAGCCGACCTCGTCATCAATACGTCAGTCGAAAAGGAGGCCTGCCCGAACAACCTTGCACCCACCTCAAGCACCACCGCCCAGATGGTCATGGGCGACGCCCTGGCCGTGTGCCTGCTGGAGGCCCGCGGCTTTACTTCGGGCGATTTTGCCAAACTGCACCCGGGCGGGGCCATCGGCAAACAGCTATACCTGAAAGTGAGCGACCTGTATGCCGGCAATATGGCCCCCGGGGTCCAATATAGTGATGACATCCGGAAAGTCATTATTGAGATATCTTCAAAACGGCTGGGCGCCACTGCCGTTCTCAATGGCACCACGCTCCTTGGCATCATCACGGATGGCGATCTTCGCCGGATGCTCGAAAAAAACGACGAAATCAGCCTCCTCAGGGCTGCCGATATCATGACCAAAAATCCGCGAACCATAGCCTCCGACACGCTTGTGGTAAATGCACTGGGCCTCATGAGGAAGAACAACATCACACAACTGCTTGTGGTGGACAGGAGCACTTATAGGGGTGTTATCCACCTGCATGACATACTCCGTGAAGGGATCTTGTAAAATAGAAGCGTTTTTTTTTTCTGGTATTGTGCTGGATTTGTTGTCCGGGAATTTCGGAAGCCCAGGTCACTAAAATCATGGGCTCGGTTCACGACGGTCAAACAAACGAACCGATCCCTTTTGTCAATATCATTATCCCGGGTACAACAATCGGAACATTCACTGATTTTGATGGCAACTTTTCCCTCGAATTTAAAGTAAAAGGGGATTCCATCAAGGCCTTTTTAATCGGGCAGGAAACAGGAGTTGACTTTTTCCGGTAACTTATGGATCAGTGATACCTCTTTCGCAGTTAAAAAAGTCCATATGCATGTCGCCAACGATGCCAACCTCAACTTCATCAACGATCTTGAGGTTGAACAAGAGTTTGAGTGGACCAGCAACCGGTTCTGGATGCTTACCCGGGATGTGAATGTTGATTTCAACATCATGGATAACCCCAAGAAGACCCTGGGCTTCTTCGGCCACCGGACCTCCTTGTACCGCAATTTCCAATTTGACATTCCTGAAGATAAGCGTTTTTCCCGTGTCATGTCCGATATCATCCTTGATCCGGCGGCAAGCACTAAATCCAAAGAATACTGGGCGGATGCCAGGCCTGAAAAGCTAAGCGCCAGGGAGCAGGGAATATACAACATGGTGGACTCTGTGAAAGCGGTACCGGTCTTCAAGACCTACCAGGACATCCTATACGGCGTTTTTACAGGTTACCTGAGAATGGTTTCCCGGGTTTCCCGGATAATCTGAGGCCGCCGGGCGGCCAGCCATACTATGAGGCGGGTGCGGGAATTGAAAACATTTTCAAAGTTATCAGAATCGACGCTGTATGGAGACTGAGCCACCTCCATGATGCAGCCAATCCGAACGTATTAAAATTCGGATTATTCGCTTCGTTATTCTTTTCTTTCTAATTTTGCCGGCGGGAGTTCATCCTGCTCAAATAACATACAATGATCCTTCGGACTGAGAAAATAGTAAAAAAATACCGGAAACGTACGGTGGTCAATGAGGTTTCCATTGAACTGAAACAGGGTGAGATCGTTGGATTGCTGGGCCCGAATGGTGCCGGGAAAACCACCTCTTTTTATATTATAGTCGGACTGATCAAGCCGTTATCCGGAGAGGTGTTTCTCGATGATTTCAACATCACCAGGGAGCCTATGTATAAGAGGGCGCAGCGCGGCATCAGTTACCTCCCGCAGGAGGCATCCATTTTCCGCAAACTCAGCGTTGAGGACAATATCCGGTCGATACTCGAATTTACGGGCCTCAGCAAGGATCTTCAGAAGGAACGACTTGAAAAATTACTGGATGAATTCGGGCTGAAGCATGTGCGGAAAAGTCACGGGATCACCTTATCAGGCGGCGAACGCCGGAGGTGTGAAATTGCACGCTCGCTGGCAGTCGACCCCAAGTTTGTATTACTTGATGAGCCGTTTGCCGGTATCGACCCCATTGCCGTGGAAGATATCCAGCAAATCGTAATAAAACTGAAAGAGAAAAATATCGGGGTGCTGATCACCGACCACAATGTTCATGAAACACTTTCCATCACCGACCGTGCATACCTGCTGTTCGAGGGATCCATACTCCGTGCCGGGACAGGCAAAGAACTCGCCGACGACCCCCATGTTCGAAAGGTTTACCTGGGCCAGAATTTTGAATTGCGATAGACCTGGGGCTCACTCCGTAATGTAACTCTGAAAAAAAATCGACATCAGGATATATAATGCAATAATGATGGGAATTGCGCTGAGAAAAAACAGGATCAGCAGGATGACCGATATGATCAGAAAGATATAGCGCAACTGGTTCCCGGCCCATTCCATGCTTTTAAATTTCATTGAAAATATTTTAAAATCCGAGATCAGCAGGTAGGAAAAGAAAACCGCCAGGATGGCCAGTACGCGTGTATTGGAAAAGAAAGTCACCAGGAAATCGACATGTACAAGGCTGAAAAGCCCCGGCTGAGCATACAGCACCAAGGGTATGGCTGCAAAAAAAATCGCATTGGCCGGAGTTGGCAATCCGATGAAATTAACCTCCTGGCGCAGGTCAATGTTGAATTTCGCCAGACGAAGTGCTGAACAAACAGGGATGAGCATGGCAAAATAGGGGGTGATATGCATCCGCTCAAGTGCATTGCAACTCCCGGTGCATTGAACTGAGATCATTTGAAAAATCATGATCCCCGGCGCCACGCCAAATGAAACCACATCGGCCAGCGAATCCAGCTGCTTGCCCAATTCTGAATGTGCTTTCAGGATTCGGGCAGCATTGCCATCCAGGAAGTCAAAAACTGCGGCAAGAAATATGAAAAGCGATGCGTTAATATAATCTCCCCCAAAGGTAAAGGTCAGGGAGACAAGCCCGCACACCAGGTTAAACATGGTAAGCGTATTCGGAATATGCTGTTTGATTTTCATAAATCGGAATTTCGTGTAAAATTACCCAATATTTCGATTAAACAACGTATCGAATTCGTTTCCATATTAACTGCGTTTTCTTTACTTTTGCTGCGAAATTGTGACGCACTGCGCGTGAATCGTAAACCGTTAACCTTGCATCTATGAAACATTTATTGAAAATCATGCTGTTGACTGTGTTGTTAATGACTTTGTCATCAGCAGGACTGAAAGCACAGTTCAACATTTCGGGGGAGTTTAAAATGCGGGGCGAGTATCGCGACGGATACGCTTCTCTCCGCGACTCTTCCAAAACTCCTTACGCCGATATCGTTGGCCGGGCCCGGCTCCTGTTCGATTATAAGCATGAGAAGTTTACCACCCGTTTCTCCCTGTATGATGCATGGGTTTTTGGTCAGAATTACTATTCCTCGGATACAATCACAAAGAATACTGTCAATATATATGAGGCCTGGTTTAAATACAATTTCACGACATCCTTCGCCATGAAGGCCGGCCGCATGGAAGTAGTTTATGATGATGAAAGGTTGTTTGGTGCATTGAACTGGAGCATGTGGGGAGCCACGCACGACATCGTGATTGCACAATATGAAAGCCCCCTGGGAACCATGAAAGGCGATGCGGGATTTGCAGTCAACAACATTGCGCCGGCAAGTGCCTACATGAGCCCGTACAACATGGGGAAAAATTACAAATACATGGGCTATCTGTATTGGAATAAAAAATTCCTGGACAATAAATTAGCCGTTTCAGTGCTTGGCATCGTCGATGCGTTTCAAAAAGGCAGTGTCACCACGACCAAAACAACCACCAAAACCGACACCCTGTATATCCGAAACCAGCATGATTCCATTATCGGTACCACGGTTATTAAAACACCCGTTACAACCACCGCCACCGAACAATTCATGAATACGATCTATGCCCGCGCCACCGTAGGGGCCGGGTTGCTTTTCAACAATAAAAAGTGGGGCTTCTTCGTGAACGGCTATTACCAGGGCGGTCACTATACCGACGGGCGAAAACTCAGCGCCGGCTTTTATGCAGCCTGGATAAGTTACCAGGTGATCAAACCATTGAAACTGCAGGCCGGCTACGAACACATCTGCGGTAATAATTTTTCAGATACAACTGAATATAAAACAACGGTGCACGGGTTCAGCACCCTCTACGGCACTGCTCACCGGGCCTACGGTTACATGGACTTGTTCAATGCCCTCGTGAAGAACAACCTCAGCCCCGGATTGAACGACCTGTATGGAAGAGCAACGGTAAGTGTCAACGACAAAATGTCGCTGGAAGCGACCTGCCGCTGGTTCAGCCTCCCATATGGTTACCTCTCAAAGCCCACCAAGACCAGGCCCTATGCATATGTGGAAGTATCGAAAAGTTTCGGCACCGAAATCGACCTGATGTACATCTATAAACCAGTTCCGAACTTTGAACTGAATGCAGCATACTGCTTCTTCCTGCCCACGGCAACCATGGAGGCGTACAACGGCCTGGCAACAGGCACGGCAAAATTTGCCCGGTACCTGTACGTGATGGTCACCTATAAGCCCAATTTTTTCAATTCAGACAAGCACTGACCATTCCTGGTTTTTTTTCCGACCTTTGCCGGAAACAGATCCCATGTTTGACCCCGACAGCATACGCATCCAGGACTATGACTACCCTTTACCTGATGAGAAGATCGCACGGTTTCCGATGCCATTGCGCGATGCGTCGAAGCTGTTAATATACCAACAGGGGCTGATCACAGAGGATGTATTTTCAAATATCGACCAGCACCTCCCCGGAAACAGTTTGTTGATTTTTAACAATACCCGGGTGATTCATGCAAGACTTATCTTTTTAAAACCCACCGGCGCACAGGTCGAAATTTTCTGCCTCGAACCGTTGTCTCCAACCTGCGAGATCCAGGCCGCATTTCACCAGCAAGCCGCCTCAACCTGGAAATGCCTGGTTGGAAATCTGAAAAAGTGGAAATCCGGCACACTCATGCTGGAATATCGGCATGAACACGATACGCATCAATTGTTTGCCAGTCTGATCCGCAGTTGTGGCGACGGATCCTATGAGATCGCCTTTCGCTGGAACCCTCCGGAGAAAACATTTTCTGAGATTCTTGACCTGATGGGGCAGATCCCGTTGCCTCCTTATATTAACCGTGCTGCAGAATTGCTGGATAATGAACGCTATCAAACCATTTATGCCGAACATGACGGCTCGGTTGCCGCCCCTACGGCCGGCTTGCATTTTACAGCCCCGCTTCTTGAAAAAGTTCGCGCAAAAGGGATAGAAACAGAAAATGTCACTTTACATGTGGGCGTTGGCACATTCCGCCCGGTTGGCGCCGGAAACATCAGTGACCATGTGATGCATCGCGAAAAAATCGTTGTTCCTCGAAAAATCATTGAACGGTTGCTTGGGAATTTGAAACGACCGGTTTTTGCGGTTGGCACAACCTCTGCGCGAACACTGGAAAGCCTATACTGGCTGGGGGTTAAACTGATCGCTGAAGGCCCGTGGCTGCACCCCGCTGTGCTGCAATGGGACCCGTATAATTTGAATCCGACCGCTAACATTACTGTGCAGCAGTCTCTTTCAGCCCTGCTCAGATACATGATGGAACATCAACTGGAGGCGTATTCGGGAGAAACCCAGCTCATGATCGTTCCGGGATATCAATACCGGCTCATTTCAGGCATCATCACCAATTTTCACATGCCGCAAAGCACCTTGCTCCTGCTGGTCGCTGCCATGATCGGCAATGGTTGGCGAACCGCCTATGACTATGCCCTCCAAAACGATTTTCGTTTTCTAAGCTACGGGGATTCCTGCCTCTTTTTTATCACGCCATTCCAGCTGCAGGCCGAAAATCTACTTTAAAAGGCTTTGAATCACATGTAAAAACTTCATTTTTTGATGACAGTCAGTATAGATTTGTATCTTTGCATGGCATCCCTTTAAAAACCCGAACCATGATATTGAGCGTCTTACTGATTTTCGGTCTTGGCACCACGGAGTTGCTGCTTATCGCCCTGGTCATTCTCCTGCTTTTTGGCGGCAGAAAAATCCCTGAACTCATGAAAGGTATGGGCAAAGGGGTTAAAAGTTTTAAAGATGGCATGGATGGCTTTGAAGAAGATTTAAAGAAACCATCCGGTAAAACACCACCTGCCGACCAGACCGAGAAGCAAGACTGATCCTTCATTCCTTCCCTGCTATTTCCTGGCCATCCTGGAATTTTCCTGCTTATTTATTACACTTCATGGGAATAATCCCGTTTTTATATTCGGACTGAATATTTTTTTGTTAATTTTATAACAAATATACAAATCGTATTAATCATATATGTATTTTTGTGCATACATATAAAATAAATTAATCCTTCAGGAATGAAACGTTTATTGATCCTTGGCGCGGGTACCGGCGGCACCATCATGGCCAACAAGATGCGGAAAATTCTCTCACGTGAAGATTGGGATATCAGCATCATCGATCAGCATAAAACCCACTATTACCAGCCGGGGTTTCTCTTCATACCTTTCGGCATGTACAAAAGGGAAGACGTGGTAAAGCCAAAAACAACCTTCATTCCTCTTGGGGTGAATGTGATTTTCCAGGAGATAGACCGCATCAACGGAGCGGAAAACCATGTCATTTTAAAAGATGGAGTTTCCCTGAAGTACGATTTCCTTATCATTGCCACCGGCACAAGGGTTGTGCCCGACGAGACGCCGGGGCTCAAAGGACCGCTGTGGCATCAGCGCGTTTTTGATTTCTATACGATTGAAGGGGCACTGGCCCTGGCCGACTTTTTTAAAACCTGGCAGGGTGGCGAACTGGTACTGAACATCGCTGACATTCCCATTAAATGCCCGGTGGCTCCGCTCGAATTCGTCATGTTTGCCGATGCTTTCTTCGTCGAACGCGGCATTCGCAGCAAAGTCAACATTTCCTATGCAACCCCCATGTCGGGAGCATTCACGAAGCCCAGGGCATCGAAAGTGCTCGGAGCCCTGCTCGAAGAAAAAAATATCAACATCATCCCCGATTTCTACCTCGAGAAGGTGAACAATGATAAGAAAACTCTTGTTTCCTATGATGAGCGGGAGATTCCGTTCGACTGCCTGGTCACAATCCCCGTTCATAAAGGTGATGCAATGATCGGACGCAGCGGGCTTGGCGACGAGATGGATTTTGCAAAAGCACACAAGCACACCCTGCAATCGGACCTGTTTCCCAATATCTTTGTAATCGGCGATGCCGGAAATTTCCCCACCTCCAAAGCAGGATCGGTGGTGCATTTCCAAGCCGACGTGCTCACTGAAAACCTGATGTGCGCCATAGAAAACCGACCGTTTACCGAATCATTCGACGGCCATTCAAATTGCTACATCGAAACAGGGTTTGGCAAAGGCGCGCTGATCGACTTTAATTATGACACCGAACCGCTGCCCGGGTCCTTCCCGTTTCCCGGGATTGGCCCGTTCGGATTGCTAAAGGAGACCCGGATGAACCATTACGGGAAACTGCTGTTCCGCTGGATTTACTGGCATATCCTGCTGAAAGGCAAAGAGATGCCTATCGATTCGAAAATGACCATGGCTGGTAAAAAAATGTAATCCATTGAGTTATGCCTGAAAATAACATCCAGGAACAAATCGCAGCGCTGAACCGGAAGATGGACTTGGTGCTTGAAAGCATCGAGCAGCAGAAACGGAACCGGGAGGAATTGGATGACCTGGTCTCTGATTTGAGCATTGTGGCGAAAGACGCCTTCCATCATACCGTGGTGATGCTCGACAAATCGCAGGTTGAACTTGATCACAGCGGAATACCCATGCTGCTGGTCAAACTCCTGCAAAACATCGACACCTTCTATGAAATGCTTGAAATGATCGAGAGTGCAAAGGATTTCATGAAAGATATATCCCCAATCCTCCACCAGGTAGGGCTCGATGCGGTAAACAAAATGAATGAATTCGAGCAGAAAGGCTATTTTGAAATCATCAAAAACCTCACCCGGCCCGATGTGATTGCAGCGCTTAGCCGCACCTCAAAGGCCGTTGCAGAGATCAGGATGGATGACAAACTGGACAATAAATCACTTTTCGGTTTGGTAAAACAACTGAATTCTCCTGACGTAAGGAAATCCTTATCATATACTTTAAGACTTTTGCAAGCTATGAACCCGGAAAAAAGCCGGTGAATTGTTATTTCATAATTCGTTAACCGTAATTCTAAATTTGAAAAGTATGGCACAGAAAATCATCGCAGGCGTCACCGTCGACGTGAACGAAGAGGGTTACTTCACCAACCCGGCACAGTGGACCAAAGAGTTGGCGCTGGAAATCGCCCGGGAAGAAGGAATACAGCTTACCGACAAGCATTACGCAGTTCTGGAATTTCTCAGGGAACGGTTTGCCAAAGGCGAAGCCCTCACCATCCGCTCGGTCGGAAATTCGGGGATTATCGACATCAAAGGCTTCTATGGCCTCTTTCCCGGAGCTCCCATGAAAAAAGCAGCGAAAGTTGCCGGGATTCCGAAACCCGCCTCATGCGTTTAACGAGTTATTAATATTCAGGATACTGCATAACATCCTAAAACTTTAAAATTTATACAATGGCAAACGAAGAATTTCCCTTAAAAAAAGTCTGCATCATCTGTGCAAAAGGCACCCTTGAGGACGTATACGCAGCATTGGTGATGGGTAATGGCGCCGTGATGGAAGGAATTGAAACAAAAATATTCTTCACTTTCTTTGGCCTTGATGCTATTACAAAAAAAACCATGAACGGCCTGCATACCGGTGTTGTTGGCAATCCTGCCATGCGCATGCCCGGCGGTCTCCCGTTCCCCACCCTGCTGGGTGTAATTCCCGGGGTTGAGACAGGAGTTTCTGCCATGATGCGCAGCCAGATGGAAAAGCTCGACATTCCCCCGGTCAAAGAATTTCTCGAAATGATTGAAGCCGGCGGCGGCGAAGTTTTCGCGTGCAAACTGGCTATGGACATGTTCAAACTGAAGAAAGATGATTTGTGGGAAGGTGTAAAAGAGGTGCTCACAGTTGGCCAGTTCTATGAAAAGTGCGGCGGACTGCAAACGCAAATCATCTTCACCTGAGCCGGGAATTCATTACCCGTTTTTACTTATCTGCTGCAATAAAAGGGCATTGACAATTTCGATTGTCCGCCCTTCCATGCGCAAAATCCCGTCTTCTTTGAATTTTGCAAGAACCCTTGTGGCACTCTCCCTCGATATGCCGATCAGGTCGGCAAGTTCCTGCCGGGTGAATGGAAGCTCAAATGATTCGCATTCATAGATGATTTGTGAAAAATAAATAAGCGCATCGGCAACACGGCCATAGGTTTTTTTCTGAGACTGGCTCATGAAACGGTGAAAATTGTTCAGGCTGTCGCGGCTTACTGAAACCAGAATCTCAAAGGCGAAATTACCGTTCTGCCGGATGAGTTGTGTAAAGGTCGCCAGGTCAATGTAGCAAACCGTTATATCTTCAAGAGCTCCGTAAGAGTAATGATTGATTTTGTCGCCAAAAAGTGACGGCAATCCCAGGTAGGTGAATTTTTTCACAATCTGCAGGATCTGTTCCGTATCGCCGGGTCCCTTCTGGTACTCCTTTACAAGTCCCGCCTTCAGGTAAATAATATGAGACGTCATCGATCCCTCATGAAGGATGATGTCGCCTTTCCTGAATTGGGTCTCGCGACTGTTCGCAGTAACCAGGTCAATTTCAGATGTTTCCAGCACTGCTGCTGCGCACGATTTCACCTTGCAATCACGGCATGAGGTTGTTTTGACATGGTTCTCCCGGTACATAAAACTGCTCCCTTTCATTATTTTTGTAAAGGTCTGAAATATTCGGCATAAGGCAATGTGCTATTTGTCTCAATATTTTATGCTATATATCACGTTATGTATTGATTGTTTTCACTGTTTCACATGTTGGCTCTCACCTCCGATCAGATCAACTATCACGTAAATTCAACTGTTTCCGGCACATGTACTGTCTACCTTTGCAACTCAGGAAACTGATTAAAGCGTAAACGGCACCAATGAAAAACCGGATATGAAAATAGCGATACCAACCAACGACGGACTGACATTGAGCAGCACTTTCGGACAGGCCAGGGGTTTTCTCATCCTGTCCGTCGAACTTGGAGAAATTATCCAGGAAGAGATGAGATGGAACAAACTCAGTGATATTCTATGCTCGCCAGACGGACTCCTGGACCCGATCAAAGACTGTGAGGTGATCATGACAAAAAATGTTGGCCCGTCGATGACCAAACACATTGCTGCGCAAAACAAAGAAATCATCCTGACCGGTGAAACATTCATCACCAATGCATATGTCCATTTCCTGGAAAACAGATACCGCCAGGAAGCAAATACTTGCTGCTGCCCCTGATCCTGACTGTTTTATGAGCACTGAACAATATTTTAATCAATTCCGTAAACAAATTATCGGACTAAGGCAGCATTACCTTTCGCCTTACGGGCGTAAGAAGGTGATTTATGCCGACTGGATCGCGAGCGGCCGCCTGTATGGCCCGATTGAGAAGATAATCTGCAAATCAATTGGCCCGTTTATCGGCAATACACATACCGAAACGTCCGAAACCGGCCGCCTGATGACCAAAGCATATCACCAGGCTCAGCAGCGTATCAAAAAGCATGTCAATGCTGGGCCTAAGGATGTTATCATAATGACCGGATTCGGGATGACAGGCGCAGTTGTAAAGTTTCAGCGTATTTTAGGCCTGAAATCATGCGGAGTGGTCAACGGACAATCCTGCTTGAAAGATAACGACCGGCCGGTGGTTTTTATCACCCATATGGAGCATCACTCAAATCACACCTCATGGTATGAAACGGCAGCCGATGTGGAAGTCATACCTCCGGGCAGCGATTTGCTGGTTGATTTGAACCACCTCGAAAATGCCCTGGTAAAGTATAAAGACCGCAAGCTGAAAATCGGCTCTTTTACAGCTTGCTCGAATGTAACCGGTATCTGCACACCCTACCATGCCATGGCGCGGCTTATGCATGAACATGGCGGGCTTGCATTTATTGACTTTGCGGCATCCGCACCTTATGATACGATCGACATGCACCCCGACGATCCGATGGAAAAACTTGATGCCGTGATGTTCTCACCTCATAAATTTCTCGGGGGCCCCGGATCATCAGGTGTTCTTATATTTGACTCATCCCTTTACCACAGTAAAGTGCCCGATCAGCCCGGTGGCGGAACCGTGGACTGGACCAATGCCTGGGGTGAATATAAATTTATTGATGATATCGAAATCCGTGAGGATGGAGGCACTCCCGGTTTTCTACAGGCAATCAGGACAGCACTGGCAATTGAGCTTAAAGATCAGATGAATGTTGCAAAGATGCACGAACGTGAAAACAGTCTGGTCAGCCTTGCCTTCAGTAAACTAAAAAAAATACCGGGCATCCATATCCTGGCAGATAACATCACCGACCGGCTGGGCATCATCTCATTTTATGCTGATTCGATCCATTATAACCTCATGGTGCAGTTGTTAAGCGACCGCTTTGGAATACAGGTAAGGGGAGGATGTGCATGCGCAGGAACATACGGGCACTTCCTGCTTAATGTCAGCCATGAACGATCAAAAAAAATCACCGACAAGATCAACACCGGCGATCTGTCAGAAAAACCTGGCTGGGTGAGGTTATCGCTCCACCCAACCATGAAGGACCGTGAACTGCTTTTTATCATCAGGGCTATCGAAAAGATCGTCATGAAGCACAAGGCTTGGGGAGCTGATTATGTTTACGATAAGCATACCAACGAGTTCAGGCATAAAAACGGCCCCACGCACAATGGCCGGATTGACTCCTGGTTCAACCTGAAATAACGGAAGTGATCCTTCACTTTCCGACCAATTTTCGCTGATAAGGTTACGGCATGAATCCTTTCATTGCTGTTTTTTCCTATTTTTGTAGCCGCTTAATCCCTGCCATTAAAATCCGGCTCATAAATAGTTATCATGATTTCACCTATTGACAACAAGTTCAAACTTCGCTTCATCGATTTATGGCGCCTTATCGGTAACTCACCCATGCTTGCCATCGAGTTCAGATACAAGGGTGATAAAAGGATTATTTATGCAAAGTCCGAACACTATAACATAACAGGAAGTATCAAAGACCGGATGGCACTGTATATCCTGGAACGTGCTTATTCGGAAAACCGCATCAAGCCCGGCGATACCATCGTGGAGGCAACAAGCGGCAACACCGGTATTGCATTTGCGGCCATTGGTAAGGCCCTTGGGCACAACGTTTGCATCATCATGCCCGACTGGATGAGCAAAGAGCGGGTTGATATCATCAAGAGCCTTGGTGCACAAATCATCCCGGTTTCAAAAGAGCAGGGTGGTTTTCTCGGAAGCATCCGGATGTCGGAAGAGATTGCCGCCCGTGAACCTGATATCTTTCTGCCGCAGCAGTTCTCCAATGATGCCAATGCTGAAGCACATGAGAAAACGACCGGACCTGAAATATGGTACCAGCTTGCTTATCAAGGGATAACACCGGATGCATTTATCGCAGGTGTCGGAACCGGGGGTACAGTGATGGGTGTTGGACGGTACCTGAAATCGTTAAGCCCCTCAATTAAAATACACCCGCTGGAACCGGCCGAATCTCCAACCATGTCGACCGGTCACAAAGTGGGAAGCCACCGTATACAGGGCATCAGCGATGAGTTTATTCCTGCAATCGTTAAACTTGACCAGCTCGACCGGATTGTCGCAGTTCCGGATGGCGACTCAATTATCCTCGCCCAGAAACTCTCCAGACAGCTTGGCCTTGCTGTGGGGATATCCTCGGGGGCCAATTTCCTCGGAGCCCTGAAGATCCAGAATGAACTTGGACCAGATGCCGCGGTGGTTACTGTTTTTGCTGATTGCAATAAAAAATACCTCAGCACCGACCTCATGCGACAAGAGCCGGCCAGGGTGGATTATGAATCAGGAAATATTGAACTTACCGGTTTCAGAGTGTTCAAACGTGTTTGTGATACCTGCTGCGAAACACACAACTGCGACATGCGTGCGGTGAATTATCCCTGCAAAAAATAAAATATTTTCAGCAGGACCGCAAGTTTTTCATTATTATGTTGTCTAACTTACATATTCTTTATTCATTCACTAAAACAGACAAAAAATGAAAACTGCATCAAGAATTTTTTTAACTTTTATCCTGCTGGCATTTTTTTCCGGGATGACCTTCTCGCAGGCGGCTGCAACCGACAATTCTGCACAAACCGACACAAAATCAGTCACCGCCCCCACTGATAAATCAGACATCAGCAAAAATAGTTGTTGCGCTAAGCCAGCCATGCAGGGCAAGAATTTCGTTGATAAAAATGGCGACGGCAAATGCGACAACTGCGGAACTACCGGTAAATGCAAAGGGACAGGCACCTGCAACGGCAAAGGACAAGGTTTCGGAAGTGGTTGTGGAAAAGGCCAGGGTGCTGCCAAATGCGGCGGACAGGGCCACCAGCATGGGAATTGTTGCGGCAGCAAGGGGAGTAATGCACCGGCAACAAAACCAAACAAATAAAACTACCCTTCATTTTAAAGCCGGCAGACCTTGCTTTTGAAGCATTTGCCGGCTTTTACCACTTTACCAGCCAGCATGACAGAACCGGAGTTAGTTGAAGGAATCCTACGGCGTGATCGCAATGCCTTTCAATACCTGGTGACCCGATATCAGCGAGAGGTTATTAAAACCGCATGCTATTTTGTCGGGAATATGGAAGATGCAGAGGATTTGTCGCAGGAAATTTTCATCGACATCATACGTTCGGTGCATTCGTTTAAGCACTCTTCTTCGCTTTCAACCTGGATTTACCGGATTACCGTCAACAAATCACTTAACATGGTTAAGAAGCAAAAACGAAAAGGAGTAATGGTGCGTATTGAATCTCTTTTCCGACAGCCGGGTGCACATGGAAACTTGACCGATCCTGAACCATCTGTTTCACAAAATGATTTAGAACAGAATGAAAATCGCAGACTGCTGCAGGCAGCAGTGAACCGTTTGCCTGAAAACCAGCGAATCGCCTTTGTGCTGAATAAGTTTGACGATCTGCCATACAGGCAAATAGCCGACATCATGAAAATCGCGTTGCCCGCCGTTGAATCGCTGATTCACCGGGCACGGATCAACCTTCAGAAACATTTAAAGCCTCAATTTTCAGAATATCAAAAAACCTGACCCATGAACTGTCTTGATTTTAAATCCGGGATCGTGAACTTCAGGGAGGGGAAACTTCCTGCAGAATCACATCACTCCTTCGAGCACCATGCAGCATCATGCCCTGCCTGCGGCCAGTTGTTGGTTGAATATAATAAACTGGACGCACTTATTCAATTGGAAAAAGCAGCCGAACCTAATCCCTTTGCAGCGACACGCATCCTGCAACATATTGAAAATAAATTTGAAAAGTCAAGTATCAGCAGCATGCCGCGATGGATTCGCGTGTTGCAGCCTGTAACAATCGCGGTTGCCCTTCTGTGTGGTACCCTCATCGGATCATACACCGCAAAAAACGGGCATGCCCTCGCAAACCAGTCGGCAAACCTGTCAGACAATATTGAATTCCTCAGATCAAACCTCTTCATTTCAGAATTCGTTGATGAAGATAAAACACTGATCATAAACAAATAACGCCATGAATTTTTTTCACAGAAACCGTTTTATTTTCTGGGTGCTGATTATCCTGGTGGCAATCAACATATCGGCCCTGGTCAGCTTTTTTCTTTTCTCAAAACCACCGGCAGCAGCCCCATGTTGTTCCCCTGAGGAGCAGCAATGCATTGCATTCCGTGATGAATTGAACCTATCGGCCGATCAAAACCAGCAAGTCACTGCGATCAATAAGGTTTATACGGAATCAGCTGAGCCTATTGCGGCAACAATCAAGGAGATGCGGGCATCCATCCTCACAGAACTGGAAAAGGAGTCGCCCGATACGTTGCAATTAAATACCTTTGTCGCTCAACTCGCTGTATTGCAAATGAAAATCCAGAAGGAAAACATTAAACAATTCAGTGCATTGAAGCGGGTTTGCACACCCGACCAGGCCCAAAGGCTTTCTGCCCTCTACCGTGATTTATACGGATGTCCAATGCAGAACGGGCAGATGAAACACCGTTACCGCCACGGGCAAATGCATTAGGACTTCTTAACCTTCTTCTCCTTTTTTTCTTTCTTCTCCTTTTTCGGCTTCCTGGCCTTGTTCTTTTTGCAGGTGCAACGATCGTTGCCTAGGACTTTCAGCAACTCAATCTCTTTTTCGTGCAGATCGATGATATGGTCAAGTTTCTTTTCCAGGAGATTTGTATCAGGGAAGAATTGTTTATCGCAGGTATTGGTTTCAATATCCTTTAAAACCTTGAGCATCTGTTCAAGAATTATTTCGCGTTGTTCAGCCATGGGTTATATATTTATTCAAAAATACAAAATTATATCCTGAATACAAATGAACCGGTGAATTTTTTTTATCAATACCTTTGCCCATATTTAAATAAAATGAGAAGACAACACCCGCCTGAACAGGATAAGCAGTCGGAGATGACGTTTTGGGAACACCTTGACGAACTGCGCGGGACACTTTGGCGGATTGTAATCTCCATTTTAGTCACTTCGATTGCTGCCTTTGCATTCAAGGAGGTACTGTTTGATGAAATCATCCTTGCCCCGAAGTCGAAAACATTCATCACCTACCGTGCTTTCTGCAAGCTTGGCGAATGGGTTTCGATGCCATCGCTGTGCATCGATCCGTCGCAATTCCAGCTGATCAACATCAACCTGGCCGGCCAATTTACCGCGCACATGAACATTTCACTGGTTGCAGGGTTAATTCTGGCACTCCCTTATGTGCTCTGGGAACTGTGGAGATTCGTGAAGCCGGGCCTCAATGACCAGGAGATCAGGAATTCAAGGGGTGCCGTAAGCATCATTTCAATCTTGTTCATCGTTGGCGTACTGTTCAGTTACTTTATCGTGGCGCCGCTGATGATCAATTTCCTGGGGGGTTATGCCGTGAGCGCCGCTGTCACCAACCAGATCGCACTGACATCCTATGTCAGTTCTATCACCCTCATGACCCTCCTGATGGGGCTTCTGTTTGAGCTCCCTGTTTTAATCCTTTTCCTCACCAGGATCGGCATCATTACCCCCAAGTACCTGCGAAAATACAGGAAACATACCATGATCGGCATCCTGATCATCGCCGGTGTAATTACACCCAGCCCCGATATTTTCAGTCAGATGGTCGTTGCGTTTCCGCTTTACGCCCTGTTTGAATTGAGTCTTGCAATATCGTCGCGGATCTACCGGAAAAAACAGGTGCCAGCCGGGTAATCAAACAATGTAACTTATTTCTGCCGGCACCGTCTAACCCCGGAAATCAATCAAATAATCAATATCATGGAATCAAAACGTCTTTACCGAAGCATTGTCGATCGCAAATTTTCCGGTGTTGCCGGCGGCCTTGCCGAATATTTTGTGATGGATCCATTGCTCATCCGGCTGGCCTTTGTTATACTCACCCTTGCTGGCGGAGGAGGGTTCCTTATCTACCTGGTTCTCTGGATCGTCACCCCTGAAAATCCGGTCAGAGTGCAGCCGTCTGCAACTCATGCGCGATCAGATTTCCAGCCTCAAAACCCAGGATCTCCCGATTATACCGCCGATGCGACAGGTTATACTGCAGGCGACGCGAACGCTGAATCAGCCCCTTATAAATCAGTCCCGATCGCACAAACAAAAGAGCGGAACAAAGGCAGCTTGATCGGAGGACTGGTTCTCATCACACTGGGGGCCCTTTTCCTGGCGGATGAACTCATTCCGCAAATCAATTTTGGCGATCTTTGGCCGGTAATCCTCATCGTAATCGGGATCGGCCTTCTGATCAATGCTGTAACAAAAAGGAATCGCAGTACTCACCAATCCTAAAACCCTGCATCAATGAAATATCGTCATGTATTCTGGGCCATTATCCTGATCGCTGTCGGGATATTGTTTATGCTAAATAATTTCGGCGTATTGGAATTCGGATTTCGCACCCTGTGGAGCCTTTGGCCGTTGATCCTGATCCTTTGGGGCATCTCCATCCTGCCCATTAAAGACGGGATAAAAATCATAGCCCTTGTTGGGGTGCTGGCGCTCACAGTAATCTTTTTCAACCGGATTGCCGAAAGGTCGTCGTGGTTTCATCTGCACAATTTCCGAGGCTTTTCCGACAAAGACTGGGAAGCTGAAGATGACAGTTCAACATACAACTATCAGCCGCAGAACCTGAGCGTTCCATTTGATTCACTGGTCACGAAAGGCTCTTTAAAACTCCAGGCTGCTGCAGGCAATTTTAACCTTCAAGGGGTAACCTCCGATTTTCTTTCATTCAATAAAACCGGCGACATCGGGAACTACTCACTGACTTCGACCGATGACAATGGCCGGAAGCAAATCAATCTATCGCTCGAAAAAACAGGCATCAGGCATTCGGTCAGTGAAAACAAAGTCGATATTAAATTAAGCGAGAAGCCGTTCTGGAATCTTGATTTTGATATCGGGGCTGCTGAAATCTTCATGGACCTGAGAGATTATAAAATCGACACCACCAGCATCAATGCAGGTGCATCCTCCATCGATATCAAAATCGGCGACAAGAACCCTCTCACCGTCATGACATTCAATGCAGGCGCATCATCCATTAAAGTTGAAATCCCAAAGGAATCGGGATGCCAGATCAAATCCGAATCCTTCATGATCAGCAAGGAGTTCGAAGGGTTCACCAAAAAAGGAGACGGGATATATCAAACAGCTAATTTCTCTACCGGAAAAAATAAAATCTACCTCACGATCAAAACCGCAATTTCGAAGATTGAAATTAACCGCTACTAATCAGCGGTCAAGGAAATTTTTCACAAGGCTGTAAAATTCCCCGGGCGCATCCGCGTGAACCCAGTGCGAAGCATTCGCAATGGTATTCACCTCCGCCCCGGGGAATTTCAATTTCAGGTCGGCGATGTCTGCATCCCGAATATATTCCGACAATCCTCCACGTATGAACAAGGTCGGCCCCTCATAAACCCCTGCAGCACCCACCCCCTCAAAAATTGATAACAGGTTGTCGTTGATGGAAGGGAGGTTTAGCCGCCAGTCGAGGCTGTGGCGATCGCGCCAGTAAACGTTTTTCAGTAAAAACTGCCTCAGTGCAGGACTTTTCACCTGGTCGTGCAGTTGCCTTTCAACATCGCTTCTTGACTTTGCGACACTGAAGTCTACAGCCATCATGGCATTAAGCAATTGCTGATGATCGCGGCCGGGAGGGGATTTACGAAGGGAGATGTCGACAACGACCAGCCTTTTAACAAGCCGCGGATGGTCAAGGGTGAAATACATTGCTGTTTTTCCGCCCAGCGAATGACCGATCAGGCAGATGCTCTCGAACCCGTATTCTTCAACCATTTCAACAAGGTCGTTTTCAAGGGATGGAAAATCGAACACCTTGCTGTGTGGAGACTGCCCATGGTTACGAAGATCAGGAATGTAAACGGAATAATGATCGCCAAGCTGCCGGCCAAAGGTGACCCAATTGTCTGAAAGCCCAAATAAGCCATGCAAAATCACCACAGGCTGACCAGTTCCGAATTGCCGGCAATGCAACTTCATTTTTTCATTGGTTTATTAACAAAATTTTGTTGAAAAATAATCTTTAGGATGTGTCAAAAGTACAGAAATTTTGTCCCTATTTGCAATTGAATTTTGACAGTTTCATTGAACCCCTTTGCTGAATATAATAAACAGATTCATAAACAATTAAATATTTATTTAACAGGCCGAGGGCATCGTTGAATTTAACCTCCAAACCGAGAATTGCACAAATGGAAAAGAACCCTTCAGAAAAACTGGTTATCCCACCCATAGAATTATCAGAAGAAGAAGAGCCCCCAAGTCAGCCCACCTTTATAGACGAAGCAACCCTCTTAGACGAGTATTTCAAGTCACGCACCGACCGCGATAAAGCCACTGTCAGTGAAAGATCTTTGGCGTTTTTGCAAACGTATTTTCCTGATGCTACAGTCAAAGACTGGAATAACTGGCACTGGCAGATAAAGAACAGCGCGCGGAGCATCGAACAGCTTGCCAGGTACATACATCTGAGTGATAACGAAGTCAGGCCTGATGTGGCAAACCGTCAGTCGCTGCCATTGCGGATATCTCCTTACTATATCAGCCTTCTTGACAGAGACAATCCTGAACAGGCCTTGCGCAAGAGCGTTGTCCCTGTTTTCGACGAATTTCTTCTTCATTCGGGTGAAGCTTCTGATCCATTATCGGAAGAGCATGACAGCCCGGTTCCGAATATTGTTCACCGTTATCCCGACCGGGTTTTGTTCCTGGTAACAGGATTTTGTTCAACTTATTGCCGTTACTGCACCCGCACGAGGATGGTGGCGAAAAACAAATGCCATATCGGCGTAAAATCCTGGGAAGCGGGCCTGAACTATATCGAGCAACACAAAGAGGTTCGAGATGTTCTGGTATCGGGAGGAGATCCGCTTACCATGCCCGATTTGCATGTCGAGTATCTCCTGTCGCGGCTGCGGAGCATCCCGCATGTCGAGATCATCCGCATCGGCACCAAAGTTCCTGCTGTGCTTCCGCAACGCATCACACGGCCGCTGGTCAACATGCTGAAAAAATACCATCCGCTGTACATGAGTATCCATTTTACCCACGCCGACGAGATCACCCCTGAGGTTAAGGAAGCATGCGAAAGGCTTGCCAATTCAGGCATCCCACTCGGAAGCCAGACTGTATTGCTGAAGGGGATCAATGATGATATTCAGGTGATGAAAAACCTGCTGCATGCACTCATGAAAATAAGGGTTCGCCCCTATTACCTGTATCAATGCGATCCGGTGGTCGGTTCGGGCCATTTCCGTACCACTATTGCGAAAGGGCTTGAGATCATCAAAGGCTTGCGCGGTCATACCAGCGGATACGCCATTCCAACCTACGTGGTCGATGCACCGGGAGGAGGGGGAAAGATCCCGCTGCTGCCGGAGTATGTTGTCGGACGTGAAGACGATTATGTGCTTTTGAAGAATTACGAGGAGAAAGTCTTCCGCTATCCGGATTTTATCCAATAATTACCATGACCATAGGCTTTACCTACGATCTGCGATCGGATTACCGTCGGGAAGGATACAGCGAAGAGGAAACTGCAGAATTTGACCGTGAAAGCACCATTGAATCCATTGAAATGGCATTGCGCGACCTTGGTTACCAGGTCGACCGCATTGGCCATGTTCGTCACCTGGTAGAACGACTTGCCCGCGGCGATCGATGGGAAATGGTTTTCAACATTTGCGAAGGAATGCATGGTATCGGCCGCGAGGCGCAAGTGCCTGCGTTGCTTGATGTGTACCGGATTCCCTATACTTTTTCCGATCCACTGGTTCTGTCGCTTACGTTGCACAAAGGCATGACCAAGCGTGTCGTAAGGGATCAGGGCATCGCCACTCCGGGCTTTTCCATCATTGAAAACATGGAAGATTGTGCTGAAGTCATCCTGCCGTATCCATTGTTTGTAAAGCCCAATGCCGAAGGAACGGGCAAAGGGATCAATGCCTTGTCGAAGGTAAATACCGCAGAAGAGCTGGACAATGTTTGCAAGGAGCTTCTTTCGCGCTATCCGTCAGGCTTGCTGGTTGAAGAGTATCTTCCGGGACGCGAGTTTACTGTTGGAATCCTTGGCACCGGTTCAATGGCTTATTCCATCGGCATCATGGAAATTCTATATAAAACGGCGGGGGCGGAAAATATCTATTCCTACCAGGCCAAATCCGACTACCTGAAAGCGGTTGAATATCAAGTGCCGGAACCGGAAATTTCAGGGAGGTGCATTTCGCTGGCTTTAAAAACATGGCAGGTGCTTGGATGCCGCGATGGGGGGAGAGTCGATATCAGGGCCGACAGGTTAGGAGAGCCGAATTTCATCGAGGTGAACCCATTGGCCGGCCTCGACAAAGTACATTCCGATTTGCCTATCCTGGCATACATGCATGGCTATGATTTTAACAGGATCATTAATGAGATCATGCTGTCGGCAAGAAAACGAACAGGTTTGTTGTAACAATAATTTCCTTCCATGAAAACAGTATTGATCCTCTATAATAAATTATCAAAAACCCCCAAGGATGACGAAGCTGATGTGATCGAGCAGGTAAACCTCGTTACGACAGCTCTGCAAAACCTGAAATATGATGTAACATACCTGCAGATAGACCTGGATTTAAAAAAAGCCATCCGGCAGATTCAGCGGATTGGGCCGGATATAATATTCAACCTCGCGGAAACAATAGGAAACAAAGGTGAATTCACCTTCATGGCCAATTCGGTGTTAAACTATGTACGGATCCCGTATACCGGGTCACCGCTGGTCCCGATGTTTCAGTGTTCAAATAAACACCTTGCCAAAAAGGAGCTTAACGCAATTGGTGTCAAAACGCCGAAAGGATATTCTCTTGATGAATGCCATAAGCTATTGCCAGGTAAGAAATACATTGTAAAACCTATTTGGGAGGAGGGGTCGCTTGAACTGGATGAAGATTGCGTTTTCATGGGTTCGGATAAGGAGTTCATCAAACAGATCGGTGGAAAAAGCCGGCAGCATTATTTTATTGAAGAGTTTATTGAAGGCCGTGAATTCAATATTTCCATCTTATATGGTGCAAACGGGCCTGAAGTACTTCCGCTTGCCGAAATGACATTCCACGATTACCCCGCCGGAAAACCCAAGATGATGGGGTACAAGTCAAAGTGGGACGACAAATCATTCGAGTATTCGCACACCCGCAGAACGTTCCGGCTGGGAAAAGAAGATGGCCCCCTTAAGCAACAATTGATCGCGATCTGTAAAAAATGCTGGAATGAACTCGGGCTCAAAGGCTACGTGCGCATTGACTTCAGGGTGACCTTGAAATCGGTTCCGCTGGTGATCGACATAAACCTTAACCCATGTCTTTCTGAATCAGGAGGATTTATGGCCGCATCTAAAAAGAAGGGGCTGGCCTTTGAGGAGGTGATTGCCCGGGTACTGGAAGATGCAACCAGGCAATAATCAGCATCCCGGCAGGGTATAAACAAAACCAAGAAATAAATTATGATCACCTTTCGTTCAGCAGTGCGTCCGGAGGACGCTGAAACAGTGAGAGATATCATTATATCCTCCGGTTTTTTTTACGATTTTGAAGTTCCTGTTGCCGTTGAACTGGTTCAGGACAGGATCGACCTTGGAGAACAAAGCGACTACCATTTCCTGTTTGCAGAAGAAAATGGTAAAACCGTATCATATTCCTGTTTCGGTCCGATAGCAACGACCGAAGGGAGTTTCGATCTATACTGGATCGCTACCCACAACGATTGCCGCGGAAAAGGAATTGGCAATCTCCTGATCGAAGAGACCCACCGCATCATTCGGGAGATGGGCGGCCGGATTGTGATTGCAGAAACATCAACCCTGGAGAAATATTCCCCCACACGTCATTTCTACGACCGGATCGGATATACAAAAGAGGCGGAAATCGCCGACTTCTACAAAAAGGGAGACGGGAAAGTCTTTTTTGTCAAACGGCTGTAAGACGCGAACGTGAAATCATGCGGCCCGGCCTATCTTGGGTGCCTGAGCAGGGTTCCCGTAAACGAATTATACCTTGCAACATGTTTCCAATTATAGGCCGCCGAGTCAGCCTTCATCGCCCAGAAATCATAATTGCCATAGGCCCTGTCGCCATTTGAATCAAGTTGTGTATTTCCTGAGGCGCCAAAGTAATAACCGGCTTCAATTACAAACACCTCTTTTAAAATGTCAATGGTGGCCTTGTCACCTGCAGCACGTCTTGCACGAACCATTACCCAAAGTGCATCATATGCAGTGAAAGCATACACATCGGGAATCCTGCCAATCATGGCCTGTATCCTGTTGCTCAAAGGCTGCCAATTGTTAACAGCTGATTCATCCAATGCGAACAGCGGACATGGCAACCCATGTGTGTAGGCAAAAAGCGCTGCATTTGTATCGACCGGCAGGGATGCATTCCGGGAAAAAGCCGAGCCCCCGTACCAGTAAACATTGTTGAGATGCGAATGCTGTTTTGCAGCGGCAAGGATCGCAGTTCCTTCAGCAAACGACAGCATGTACACGGCAACATCGTTGGGATTATGATGTGACAATTCCTGTGCGACTGCGGTATCAAGTTCATCCAGGACTGCAGAAAAATCTGTTGTGCCCGGTGCATATCTGATTGGGGGGTGAACCATGCCGCCGGTTTTGATAAAATCAGCGCTGGTTGTGGCCACCAGGTCATTGCCCCACACATCGTCGCGGATCAGCGGAACGATCACTTTCATTTTGTCGTCGAAAAGTAATTTACTCATCGCCTTTCCCTGGATGATATCCGATGTGACAAACCGGAATATGTTATCATCGGGAATTGCAAGGGAGACCGCGACACTGGAAGGGCTGACAATCAGCATATTGTTAGCATCAGCAAAGCTTCTGATGTGGGCAAGTTCGGCGCTGCTGTAAGGCCCGACAACCATGCGGATACCTTTTTGATAAAATGACATCAACAATTTCAATGCTTCGGCAGTATCCGTGCGGGTATCCACAATCTCAACAACCAGTTTTTCATCAAATCCGGAGGTCGCAAAATATGCATTGATATCCTCGGCGGCAATTTCAAGAGATGCCTGCATCGACAATCCCGAGGAATATCCTGTTCCTGATAAAGGAAGAAGGGCCCCGATGCGGATTTCTGACACGGCAACCGGCACATAGGCATTTTCGTTAACCTTGTTACAGGCAGCAGTGCCGATCAGGAGAAGGGCAAAAAAGACAGAAAATTGAAATTTGCTCATGCCGGGATATTACAGCAATTGTAAAATTACGGAAAATATTCAATTCAACCACAGTTTTTTCACAAGGGATTCAATGATCAAACAGGCGGCACTTTTATTAAACCGCAATATCCGGGAATGTTTTTTAAACTCTTTTTGAAAAAATCCTTTAATTTCGCAGGGATCATTCACCCAGTAGAGACAAATCATCAGCCGACCTTATGAAAGTATCAACATTTATCCGGTGCGGGGTTGCAATGGTTGCGATTCTCCTTTTTATCGCCCTTGCAAGCTGCAACAATCCCCCCGCACAAACCGAGCAGGCCAATGCTGCGGGCAGCGATTCCGTTCATGCGGAAGTGACGCTAAGTCCTGAATTGCAAAGCCAGCTTGCCTCATTTCCTGCACCTTTTGAAATTACCTCGATGCTGTATAAAGCCAAAGCCGGTTTTATTTCCGACATCACAAACTCCCCTGAGAATTCAGGAAAATACACCACTGAAATGAGTCAGGCCCTTAACCTGGGGGTTTACAGTGCCGATCTCAGCTATGCTGCCACTTACAACCGCACGGATGACGCCAGTAAATTCCAGGCATGCACCAACAAACTGGCCGGTGAATTGGGCATTGATGGAGTTAATGACCCATCACTGTCAACCAACAGCCGAACACGGGTCGCTGTGCTTATTGCTGCCGGCGGTTTTGCTGAAGGGCTTTACCTTGCCGCCTCGCTAGGCGCAATTGCCAAAGATAACACGATGATCATGGCTGTCATCTCTTCACAGCGAGAGAGCCATATGAAACTGCTGACCATCCTCGAAGCCTATAAGGCCGATGAAACCATGAAACCGGTTGCCGAAGCGATCTCCCGATTGAAGCCAATCTGGGGCAATTTTGAGATTGAATCAGGGAAAAAGATGACGCAGCAGAAGGCTGCCGACATCAGGAACCTCGTCGAAAGTGTGCGGCTTACATTTATCAGGTAGCTGGATCTGTCGTACCATCAAACCCATTTTCCCTGATTTTTTCCAATTCTTCCAAGGTAAACACACCAGCCCTCAGAAGCTTCAGGTATTGTTCTGAGTTCCCGTCGCCAAAAACCAATGCATCATCGGTATTGACGGTTACTTTGACCCCATGATCAAACAAAATCCTGATCGGGTGGGTTTTGAAGGAGCGCACCCGCTTCAGCCTGATATTGCTGGTTGGGCAAACGTTCAACTGAATGTTATGATCGGCCAGCCATTTCATCGTTTCAGGGGAACCGGCTGCTCCGATGCCATGCTGAACGGCGTCCAGTTCGAGGATCTCAACTGCCTCTCTGACCGAATCGGCAGAGCCGAATTCCCCGGCATGCGCCTTGCATTTCATCCCCCGGCTTTTTGCAAACCGGTATAACTCTTTGAAATTGGCGATGGGCTGCGCCAATTCGTCATCATAAAGGTCGATGGATTTGAAATAGTTGAGATCAAGAAACGGCTCAAAGCCTGAAAGCAGAGACCTCAATGACTTGTTGCGGGGAAATCCCAATTCGGGCCGGAAATCAATTCCAGGCGCCACCTGCCGGTGGAAGTGTTTCAAAACAGCAACTATCTGTTCGGGAGGTATATGAAACATGGACCCAAACAATACATCAATACTCATTTCAAGTCGGGTCACCCCGTCATGCTTTGCCTGTATGAATGCCGCTTCTATGGCTTTTTCGAATGCACCCGGTAATTCAATAAAAGGACGGAATTCATCTCTTATCCAGTTGTTCAGCTCGCCAATGCCCCCACGCTCCGCTTTGAAGGTCTTTAGTTTTTTACCCAGGTGCTTTTCAATTACTGATCGTTGGCCACCCAGGAGGCAATGGTTATGCAGGTCGCTTTTGGGCAACCCGCGAAAAAACTGCAAACCGGTGATGTCAGCCGTTGCAATCACAATGGTTCTTGTATTTCCGGGCAACTTTGTCGGTTTTTCGCATCACCCGCATGAGGTTTCCACTCCATATTTTCCGGATCTCATTTTTCGTATAGCCCCTTTTTACGAGTTCCAGGGTAATGTTCCCCATTTCACTCACATCAAAGCAGCCATCGACTCCGCCGCCCCCGTCAAAATCTGTCCCGATCCCCACATGGTTAATGCCAGCCACTTTTACCATATGATCGATATGGTCGGCCACATCAGAAACGGTGGCCAGTTGCTGCGGGAATTGATCATTAACGGAATTCCATTCCATGCGGGCGGCTTTCATTTCATCATCGCTCAATCCGTCAAAATCATTGAATTTCTTGCGCACGGCAGCCCTGGCAGAATCACGCGGAGGGTTTGGAGGGGGCGTTTTTACATAGTCGCTCAGGATGCACATCTGAACAACACCGCCATTTTTCGCTATGGCCCTGAGCAATTCATCCGACAGGTTCCTCGGGTTGCCGCACAGGGCATTTGCACAGGAGTGTGAAGCGATCACCGGTGTTTTTGTAAAGGATAGAACATCGGTCAGTGATTTATCTGAAATATGTGAAACATCAACCATCACCCCCACATGGTTCAACTCCTGAACAACCTCGTATCCGAATGGGCTTAGGCCGTTGTGCTCGATCGTATCGGTCGATGAATCGCAGATATCATTGTTCTTTGTATGGCAGAGTGTGATATACCGGTTTCCGCGCAGGTAGAAGGTGCTGATCAGTGAAAGGTCCCTGCCAATGGCATATCCATTCTCAATACCGAGGAAAACCGCACGCTTATTGCTTTGTTCTATCCGGTAGGCATCCGCCGGTGAAAGCGCTACTTCAGCGAGGAGTTGGTTTCTCTTTACCACGGCGCTGATCGTATCGAACAGCATGACAGCCCTCACCCGCACTTTTTCATACCCCTCATTGTTTCGCGGTCCCTGCGAAACAAACACGCCGAAAAACACTGCGTCGAGCCCGCCTTCCTTCATGCGGGGAAAGTCAACTTTCGTATACTCTTTCCGGGCATCATGCCGTACCGACATATCAAACCCCTTTTGCATCATGCGCAAAGGCGTATCTGTATGCGAATCAACCGTAAATACGGATCGATGGATCGCTGCTGCCCTTTTTTCAACCTTGCCGGGTTTTTCAGCAGAAAACACAACCATGCAGGTGAGCAAATTCAGTAAAACAATTATGGGCAGTCTCTTCATACTGGGTATATTATACATTAAACGGGATAAAATATTACATTTTATTTACGAATGAACAAGAATTACGAGTTCACCGGCTCTTGCCATCGACCCAATTCCAACTTCGTATCTGGTTATTTTTGCAGCTGCCTTAAATAAAGCTGAATGGTATTTTCCAGTCCGTAATAAAGTGCATCGCATATGAGGGCATGTCCGATCGACACTTCCATCAACCCCGGCAACTGGTGTGCAAAATATCTAAGGTTCTCCAGGTTCAGGTCATGGCCTGCATTTACGCCCAGTCCCGATTCGATGGCAACCGATGCCGCACTTATGAAGGGCCTTACAGCATCTTCCCTGCCTGAAGCAAAATATTTTGCATAGGACTCTGTATAAAGTTCAATGCGGTCGGTTCCTGTCTTTGCTGCATTCCGGATCATTAACGGGTCGGTTTCAATAAAAACGGAGGTCCGTATCCCATGGAGGTGAAACTCATCTATGACCTCCTTCAGGAATGATGCATGCTGAATCGTATCCCAGCCAGCATTTGAAGTCAGCACCCCCGGTGGATCCGGCACCAGTGTGACCTGCGCAGGCCGTATCTCGGCAACAAGGTCAATGAACGACCGGGAAGGATAGCCCTCAATATTAAACTCGGTGGTTAACATGGGTTTCAGGTCGGCAACATCCTTATACCTGATGTGCCGCTCATCCGGCCGGGGATGCACGGTTATGCCCTGCGCCCCGAACCTTTCACAATCAAGGGCGGCTTTTACCACATTCGGAAGGTTGCCGCCGCGTGCATTCCGCAACGTGGCGATCTTGTTGATATTTACACTGAGACTGGTCATTTCGGAGTGGTTTGGTGCAAAGCTACGATAAAAGCGAGAATGCAAAATACGATAATAGGGAGCTTTTCTATACATTTGAAGATTATTTACTATTTATAAGGTGTGATTTAGACAACAATTGATGAGAGTCGTCATTCAACGCGTTTCACAGGCATCCGTTGCCATCGGCAATGAAATATCCGGCCAGATCGGCCTGGGCCTGCTTATCCTTCTTGGGATTGAAGCGAGTGATAACGAAGCAGACATTGAGTGGCTGTGCTCCAAAATAATCAATTTAAGGATTTTCAGCGATGGCCTTGGGATCATGAACCATTCCATCCTCGATGCCGGGGGAGATATTTTACTTGTGAGCCAGTTCACGCTGCATGCCAGCACAAGAAAAGGAAACCGTCCGTCGTACATCCGCGCGGCCAAACCGGAATCAGCAATTCCATTATACAACAGGTTTATTGTTCACCTTCAGCAATTGCTTGGAAAAACAGTGCAGACAGGAATTTTCGGGGCAATGATGCAGGTAAGCCACATAAATGACGGACCGGTGACTATTATCATTGATTCGCGCAGCAGGGAGTAGCGGTAGGTGTCATCCGGATTAATTAACAATTTTTTAACAAAATATCATTGCCATACTAAAAAATATATGTAATTTTGTATCGTTCTAAATATGTTTGTAACCAACTAAACCCAGATACCATGAAAAAAGTTGTTTTATTATTCTCCGCTGTTGTTCTGTTCGCAGGTTTAACATTTGCTCAGACTCCGCAAACCCAGGAAAAAACCGCAAAACCAGCCGATAAGAAAGAGTGTTCGAAAGACGAAAAAGCAGGATGCGACCAGAAGACCAAATCTTCATGCAGCGATGCAAAAAAAGGGTCAAGCTGTTGCTCAAAAGATGCAAAGAAAACCACTACCACACCAGCCACTACTCCTGAAAAGAAGTAGTCAACGTTTTTTTTCATAACATTGTGAAATAAAAAAAAGGGCTTAATGCCCTTTTTTTTATTTCACAATGTTCCCTTTACCAGGAATCCTGAAAACGATGGGCATGCGCACCATGACCCTCACCGCCTTACCGTTGCGCTTGCCGGGTTCCCATCTTGGCATTCCTTTTGCAACCCTGATCGCCTCTTCATCGCATCCGCCGCCTATCCTCCTGGCCAGATCGACATTGGTGACCGACCCATCGACTTCGACGACAAAAACCACCATCACCACACCCTGCACCAGGGCTTTTAAGGCAGCTTCAGGATACTTTACCTGCCTCCGCAGGTAATACAACCTCGATTCATCCCCGCCGGGGTAGCGTGGGTAAACATCAATGGAGGAGGCAATTCCTGTATCATCACCAATGCCCGTGCCCTTGCCCGAGCCCCCTGAGGTGGCTGCCGAATCGATATTCTCTGTCTTTTCAACCGGTCTCTCATCAGGAGGCACCTCAACCGGTTTCTGACGATCAGGCACTGTGGAATCAGTCACAACCGGCACCTGTTCCATCTCCTGCACCGGCTTGGCAAATGATTGTGCAAGTTTGTTGGGCTCATCATCAGGCAGTGCGCTCATGTTGTAATACTCCACGTCATACATCATCTCCCCTTCGATCAATGGTGCGGGTTCAAAATAGTAATAAAACCACGACAGGATTGCAGCAAGCGAGACGACAAACACTCCCGATACGAATGAGATCAGCAAATAACGGGGATACCGCTTTCTCAGATAATACGCTCCGTAGGCCTTGTTTCTTCCTTCAAAGGCCAGGTCAGCCAGTCGGGGTATACGCTCGCTGATCATTCGTCGAGGTAAAGCTTTAGAAACTCGATCTCCCTCCGCTCCCGCTTCGTAGGGCGGCCCACTCCCCGTTCACGAAACTCAAAGTTCATCTCGTCCGGTCGTTTCAGCTTCATGTATTCCGCATCCGGCGTAAGATCTTCCATAAAGCCCGCCACCAGCTTCGCAGAAACACGATTCGCGATCGCTGCGGCAACTTTGACAGTTTTTGTGATCGGGGGTAGCGACACCGTGATCACCTCGCCAATTTTTATCTCGCGCGATGGCTTTACCGCCTGGTCGAGGATTTTCACTTTTCCTGACCGGCATGCCTCTGAAGCCAGGCTGCGGGTTTTGAAAACCCTGACCGCCCAGAGCCATTTATCGATGCGGATGCCGCCTTCCATCAGATTACTTTTGCCGGAAATAAATCTCCATCGGAACCCCGTGGAAATTAAATTTTTCCCTGAGCTTATTTTCAATAAAACGCTTATACGGCTCTTTTAAGTATTGAGGATGATTGCAAAAAAACGCAAATGAAGGGAAGACAGTAGGCAGCTGCATTGCATATTTAATGCGGACATATTTCCCTTTTGTAACAGGGGGCGGCATGTCCTGGATAATTGGAAGGATAAAATCATTTAATGCGGAGGTCCCTATTTTTTTCGACCGGTTCTTGTACACTTCAATGGCTGTTTCCACCGCTTTAAAGATCCGCTGCTTGGTTACCACAGAGGTAAAAATAACAGGGACATCGCTGAATGGTTTTACCTGATCAAGAATCGCCTCTTCGAAATATTTATGGGTATTCGTCTCCTTTTCGACCAGGTCCCATTTGTTCACCAGGATGACTACCCCCTTGTGATTTTTTTCGATGAGCGAGAAGATATTCAGGTCCTGTGCTTCAAATCCCCGTTCGGCATCGACCATCAGAATGCACACATCGCTGCTTTCGATGGAGCGGATGGCCCGCATCACCGAGTAGAACTCTATGTTTTCGGTTACCTTGGCTTTTTTCCTGATTCCGGCCGTGTCGATGAGGTTAAAATCAAGCCCGAAGTACTGGTAATGGGTGTGAATTGAATCCCTGGTTGTTCCGGGTATCGGTGTGACAATGTTCCGCTCGTTGCCGAGCAGCATATTGACCAGCGATGACTTACCGGCGTTTGGACGGCCGACGATGGCAATTTTTGGCAAATCGTCGAGGGGCGTCTGGTTATCGACGTTTGTTTCAACCTCTTCGAACCCCTTTACTACCTCATCCATTAAATCGCCTGTTCCGCTCCCACTCGTGGAAGCGATCGAATATATTTCACCCAGGCCGAGCCTGTGAAATTCGTGAATGTCGTCGATCATTTTATAGCTGTCGACCTTGTTGACAACGAGCAGAACGCGTTTCTTCGACCTGCGCAACATTTTGGCAACATCCTCATCCATGGCGGTCAACCCCTCTTTTGCATCCACCATGAAAAGGATCACATCCGATTCATCGATGGCCAGTTTCACCTGTTTTTTGATCTCATCTTCAAACACATCGTCCGATTGGTGCACATAACCGCCGGTGTCGATCACAGAATAAAACTTTCCGTTCCAGTCGCCATGACCGTAATGGCGGTCGCGTGTGACTCCGCTGGTAGGATCAACGATGGCATCCCGACCTCCGCACAAACGGTTAAATAATGTGGATTTTCCAACATTCGGACGGCCAACGATTGCGATGATGTTTGTCATGAAATAAATTTGAACATATGAAAATTTGCTATATTGTCTGCATTGCCTGCATTGCCTGCATTCACTTATTAATCAACCGAGTACCCAAACCTCTTGAGCGCCCGGTCATCTTCGCGCCAGTCTTTGGCGACCTTCACCCGCAATTCGAGAAAAATGTGCTTGTCGAGGAAGGCCTCAATGTCTCTGCGGGCATCGGTGCCCAATTTCTTGATCGCAGATCCCTGGTGGCCAAGTAAGATGCCTTTCTGGGTTTCCCTGGCAACAAAAATTGTGGCAGTTATCCGGGTAAGGTGTTCTTCCTCTATGAACGATTCAACGGCCACTTCGGTTGAGTAGGGCACCTCCTGCGAAAAGTTCAGCAGGATTTTCTCCCTGATAATTTCAGACACAAAGAAACGCTGGCTGCGGTCGGTCAGCTCATCCTTGGGATAAAATGCCGGCGATTCGGGCAGGTGGTGAAGGATGGCCTTGAAAACCTGGTCGAGGTTGAGGTTGTGCAATGCCGAAACAGGCAATACCGTTGCCTTTTCCATGAGTTTCATCCATTTCGCGACCTCTGCCTCCAGCACCTCCATGTTCCCCAGGTCGATTTTATTGATGACAACGATAACCGGCGAGGTGGTCTCCTTTAGCTTCCGTAAAACATCTTCCTGCTTGAATTCATTGCCTGGCTCGGTAACAAGAAGGATCACGTCGGCATCATCCAGTGCGGAGAAAACGGCCGACATCATGGCCCGGTGCAGTTTATAATGCGGATTGATCACGCCGGGGGTGTCAGAATAAACAACCTGGTAATCATCCCCGCTGAAAATCCCCATGATGCGGTGGCGGGTAGTCTGCGCTTTCGGTGTGATGATCGAAAGCCTTTCCCCCAGCAGGGCATTCATGAGTGTGGATTTCCCAACATTCGGATAACCAATGATTGAGACGAATCCTGCTTTGTGCGACATATTTTTTTTATGAATGTTGTATAACACGGAAACAAACCCTATCTTTGCACCGCGAAAGAAAGCACAAAGGTACGCAAAAATATAGTGCGGGGTGGAGCAGTGGTAGCTCGTTGGGCTCATAACCCAAAGGTCATAGGTTCGAATCCTGTCCCCGCTACAAAAGTGTCGTAACAAGTTGTCAACCAACGAGTTACGACATATTTTTTGGCTCAATTGAGCCTTTGAGCCAAAAGGGAATTCAAGGACATTTCAATTGCTTTTTTACCGGCGGCCTCCTTTCCCCGCGCTGGTATGTTTATTACTACTTTCTTTCTCCAGATACCGGAAAACTTGAACGTTTCCGTGAATGGATACCCCAAAAAATTCTTACTGCTTCAGGGCGCCGTAACGCTGCGCATACCATCACCCAACGACTAAATAAAAAACTTCGTGGTGGGTTTAATCCTTTTGCCAAGGAGGAGAAAAAATACACATCAATTTCTCTTGCAATGGATTACATTCTTTCAATCAAGGAAACCTCTTGTCGGCAGCGAACGAATAGCAACCTGCTCCAAAAACTGTTGAAAGGAATATCGTTTGCCCTACCGTCCAGTTCCAGGCATCATTCCTGGCAATCCCTAAGACCAGCCAATTTTCGGAAGTAGCGATGTTAATAGTGGCATCGGCGCACATGAACAAGGCGCTTGCAGTAGCGATAGCATCTGCTTTTGGTAGCCCGATCGTTCCGTCACTTTTAATGTAGCCGATGTCGCCAAAGACGAAATTGGCACTGGCCGTAAGAATAATTTTTACTCCCGTTGCAGTAAGGTTTGAACCGGGAGAGCCGGTCAGCAGTAGATTGCTGATCGGGGCTCCTTGCACCGCAGTTTTCAACTGCTCAATATAATCCAGGATCATGATTTCGGTATCTTCATGATCTTCGGGATGAATTTCAGTACCCGCTGGCCGGCCAGAAAGCGTTGCAATTATTTTGGCAAGCACTTCAGCGTAAGTTATCATTAAAAGCGGCGTTAGCTGTAAGCATTTGAATAAAGCGCTTTCATACTCAAAGGCGAGGCTGTAATTATATTCCAGGTCCTTGAACATGGCTGTTTTTTTGGAGGTGAGCAGGCATTTTAAAAGTCGTGTGCCGTCGACTTCAAAAATATCTGCGCTGAGCATGAAATCCCGGTTATTCGCCACCAGATCCTCACGGTTCAGGCCCCCGGCCATTGCATAACAGAAATTATAGTTGGGGGCACCATACGTCCTGGCCTGATATACTCCGGCAATACGGTCACAAAAGCTTAACTGGTATTTCAATAGATAATCGGTGAAAATCAGAAAGAGGTTTGTCAGCACAAGATTGAACCTGGGAGGTGCGGCCTACAGGAGCCTGGAGAAGATATATTCCTGAATATCAAATCTGACATTTCCTGAAGGATCGACCGGCTTGTAATCCTGCCCCAACAAGATATTCCCATCTTTAAACAAACTCATGCGGACTCCTTCAACGCTGCCCGGTACCCCTGACATGCCATTCATCGTGGTTTGAATCGTGATGCCAACGATGGTATTGTTTTCTGAAATCCAGTCATAATCCGGTGAAGCAATCTTTGCCGTCAAAACAATTTTAGATCCATCGATTGCTATATCATAAGAATCGTGGATTTTGTCATCGCGGATCAGGTAGCAGTAAATTGTTTCGCACCAGGATACTGGTTCCCAAGAATCGTCTGCGATTGGCAGATGGTTTTCAGAGGAGGGTGTGCTTTTCAGGGTAAAAGTCCTGGTCCCACCAAGGAAGGTAACATCAATGGAGTGATCCGGGGTGGAATCAATGTCGGAAAAGGATATTTCAATAACGGACTTATCACCTGTCTCACCAACGCCGCCCGCAGTAATCGAAATCAGGTACCTCATTGGATTACCGGCAAATGATAATAGGTAAGGATATTTTACGACATACATAAAGCTTTCATTATATGGTGTAATTACCAGGCAAACTTATTGCCATTGAGACGCAAAATAAAGGACAGGTTATCTTGTGACGGACTTCTCAATGGCATCAACCGTATCAATGCTTTTGCGAATATCCTGGTAAACAATGTTTGAAGAAAGGGGCTTTGCAATCTGCCAAGCGGAGCATATCGTCGGAAACCGCTGACGTTTTCATGTCGGTCAGGATATTTCGTAGGGTTCCCATCTGGGTTGCAACAGTGCTGGCGCCTCCTTGTATTTCCGCGCCAAGAGCACCATTGAGTTTGTCAATGGAATCGACAAACGGGAGGATGTCTTTTTGGGAAATACCAAGCTGACCGGCAACCACAGCCATTTCGCGAAGGTCGCTCCG
>JBBQUQ010000001.1:0-79229 GCA_038212325.1 Bacteroidales bacterium | reverse complement strand
GGGGAGCTTCATCATGTTGTTTCTGAAGCGTTACGATCTCTTCTTTTGAAAGCAGGGTAAACTTTTTAATATATTCTGATGCATCTGAATCGCTTGAATTAAGCCAGAACTGGTAAAATTTGTATGGGGAAGTCTTTTTGGGATCGAGCCATACATTTCCGGATTCGGTCTTTCCGAATTTTCCGCCATCTGCCTTGGTAATGAGCGGACAGGTGAGGGCAAAAGCCTCGCCGCCAAGTTTCCGGCGGATCAGTTCAGTGCCTGTCAGAATATTGCCCCATTGATCAGATCCGCCCATCTGTAGTTTTATCTGCTTATGCTCGAAAAGCCAGCAATAATCATAGCCTTGCACAAGCTGGTAGGTGAATTCGGTGAAAGAGATTCCAGAGCCGGACTCCATGCGGTTTTTCACCGAGTCTTTGGCCATCATGTAATTAACCGTGATATGCTTGCCTACTTCACGAAGGAAATTAAGGAATGAAAATTCCTTCATCCAGTCGTAATTGTTTACCATTTCAGCTGAATTTGGGCCGCAATCAAAATCCAGGAATTTTTCAAGTTGTTTCTGAATACAATTCTGATTGTAACGCAATACTGTTTCATCAAGGAGGTTGCGTTCTTCGGATTTACCGGAAGGATCGCCGATCATGCCTGAGGCGCCGCCAACAAGGGCAAATGGCTTATGACCTGCCAGTTGAAGGTGCACCAACATCATGATCGATGCCAGGTTGCCGATGTGAAGCGAATCGCTTGTGGGGTCATAGCCGATATAAGCCGATGTCATTTCCGTCAGCATCTGCTCCTCTGTGCCCGGCGTCATGTCGTGGATCATTCCACGCCAGCGTAATTCTTCAATGAAATTCATTCCTGGATTTTTTGCAAAAGTATGAAAATCCATATTAGAAATATTTGGCCGGCAAACCGGATAGCTCCATGGTAATAATGAATAATCTTACCTACCGGTTCCTGAAGGCCATAATCATATATATGATAATCGGAATCATGACACCCCCCACACATAAAGGCAAAAACCATAATCCGAGTCCCGAATCAGCCCCTGCAACCACCCCGGCGGTTGCAGTTGTGATGTAAAAAAACAACCAGATGATGGCAGCTTTCAAATACCTGATCAGCCTGATGGCCATGGTGTACTGTCGTAATGCATTTCCCGGTGTGATCTTGATCGTATAATTGAATTGATGAGGGATTAGTACAATCAAACTGAGCAGGATATAGATGAAGACAGAGATCCCCGGAAGCATCCAGAAGGAGGCTTTCGAAGAGAATTCATCCGGTGTTCCGGAGCCGTTAAAATGAGAAGGAATGTTTTCCGGAAGTCTGGGGAACCAGTAGATCACATAACCTGCCATCACCATCATTCCCAGCACGGCAGCCGCCTCGAGCAACCAATCAAGCGGGGCCATTTCAGGTCTTATTGCAGGGCGATCGGCCTTGTTGACCTTATTCCGGTTAAAAACACCGATCAGATTGTTATTGAACATCATTTTACCACTTTTTTATCGGGGCTTTCACCCGGGATGGATGGACCCCTTTTTGGCATTCGGCCGGACTCTTTCAACGTTTTTTCGATAGCCCACTCCAGCTGTCCGTTAACCGAACGGAACTCGTCTGAAGCCCATTTCTCAAGCGCTTCGTAAATTTCGGGATTGACCCGTAGCATGAATACCTTTTTCCCGGCCATAAATCGTCTATTGATGCAAGGTTCCGGTATTGACAACGGGCGTGGTATCCTTGTCGGAGCAAAGCACCACCATCAGGTTGCTGATCATGGCCGCTTTCTTGTCTTCGTCAAACTCGATGATATGTTTTTTGCTGAGGTGATCAAGCGCCAGTTCCACCATGCTCACGGCGCCTTCCACGATCTTGGTGCGGGCAGCCACTACGGCGGTGGCCTGCTGGCGGCGCAGCATGGCACCGGCAATCTCTGAAGCATAAGCAAGATAGCTGATGCGGGCTTTCAGCACCTCGATCCCTGCCATGGCAAGGCGCTCTGACAGTTCATTTTCAAGGGCTTGGTGAACCTCTTCACCACCTGCGCGGAGGGTAATCTCCTTCTGATCGTCGTCGAAGTTGTCGTACGCATAGTGTCCGGCAAGCTTACGGGTAGCCGATTCACTTTGAATGTCAACGAAATGTGTGAAATCATCCACCTCAAAAGCCGCCTTGAAGGTGTCGCGCACCCTCCATACCAGCACACAACCGATCATGATGGGGTTGCCCAGTTTGTCATTCACCTTGATTGGCTCGCGGTTCAGGTTGCGCGCACGCAGCGAAATTTTCCTTTTCACAAAGAAAGGATTGACCCAGAAAAAGCCATTCGATTTGATAGTTCCTTTGTACTCCCCGAACAAAATCAACACCGATGACTCGTTGGGGTTGATAACAATGAGTCCGAAGGTAATGAAGACTCCGGTTGCAAGGCAAAGGATAGAGAAAATGATGCTGAAGACGTACTGATTGTAGAATGCGAGCCCGCAAATTCCAAGGCCCAGCAGAACAATAATACCCAGGACAGCCATGTATCCCGATGAGGTCGAATTAACTTTTTCTTTTTCCATGGTTGATAGAATTAATAATATCAATATGATATTAAAATGATTTTGCAATAATACTACATTATTTTGCAGAAGTCAAGTGTTTGGCTAAAAACATTTTCATTCGCCATGTCGTCATATTACAAGGAAGGAATTTTCAGAGGAAATGGATCGGAAAACTGGTTGTTACCCGGTAAGTACTAATGAAGCATGTTATATGCGTCCACATTGAACAACAAGAGCGTTGATAAGTAGCTGCGTGTGAGATCTATGTCGGGAGTGAGGAAAAGTCCGGCCAGCCCCTCCCTGAAACGCAAAAGTTCTTTCAGCCCATTATTCCATCGTTCATCTTCTACCGTAAGATCGGTGAGTTCGATAGCCCGTTCATAACACTTTTCAGCATCGGAATGATGGTTGCCAAGGAGGCAATTCAAGGCCCTGTTCAGTTCATTGGAGATCATAAGCACTTGTTGTGTTTTGGAATATGTTGCCCATTTTCCGGGATTCAGATGAGCATGCAATTTGAGCGGGTACATCGGGCCTATTTTAAAAGTTTAGTTAAAATCGCCTGCATAATTTCTCTGACCTTTGGATCCATCACCACCATGCTTCGGTTACCAATTGCCGGCCTGATGTTTATCAACGACGTGAATTCAACCTGGTCTTCCTTTGACCGCAGTGGATAAATATTTGCACCCCATAAATCCTGCTGGGAGGAGCCTTCTTCAATTAATAATTGTTCAAGGTCGGCGTGCATTTCAGCATCAACAGCAACAAGGTTTTTTCGGATATCCACAACAATTTTCAGAAGTTCTTCGAATTTTGTGTCCCTGACTTCCCAAATGTTGCTTAATGAGGTTGGTTCTTTGATAATTTGCATGAAATGTTTTTATTCAGCGAAGATAATTAAAAGATCGTCCGATTATAAATCCGCCTATTTGATCAGATTCCTGTAATGATAATACCTCGTAACGATATCATCCACGAATCCTTCCATTTTGTAATCGACCGGGTAGGCATCTGTGCTGTCGGTTTTTCCAACCGGATCTTTTTTTGAACGGCGTAAAAGGTAATAATCCACATGTCCGTTCCAACGGTTGGGATCTTTGCCGAATTTCATAGCTTTCTCTCTTGCCGCAAGCACTTTGCCGATACCAATATTGTAGGATGCCAGCACAAAATAGATCCGTTCAACCGGGCTTGTTATCTCATCAGGAAGTTGCTGGTCGAGGTATTTCAGGTATTTAACGCCACCGGCGATCTGCCTTGGAATGGTTGCTGTGCTGTCGATCCCGAATTTTGCGGCGGTTTCGGGCATCAGTTGCATCAGGCCGCTGGCGTTCCGCGATGAGACCTGGCCCGGCTGAAAGTTCGATTCTTCATAGATGAGCGAAGCCACCAGCCGCCAGTCCCAGCACACGAGCTTGCTTTGATCCCTGATGGCGTTATCGAACGGAGAGAGTTTGCTTCCATTCACGGAAAAATAGTCGTTTTGCATGAACCTCGCAATGCGCTGATTGTCAAAATAAGCCAGGTAGGTTTGCTTCAATTCCCGCGACTCTTTGAATTCCTTCAGCCATGCATTCACTTCGGTTCGAAGAGAATCGGAGGAGTGTTCAACACCCCAGGCATATGAAAACCGGGGGAATGCCAGTACGGAAATATCGAGGTTCCGGTAGAACCGGTGGTAAATCATGGCCACATTTTCCTGGCACAGGGCATAGCGGATCTCTCCTGCCGATACCCGCCTGATCAGCTCTTCCGGACTTATATCCGTTACTTCTTTCAGGATGGCATGTTTTCCTGTTTTCTTATAAAAAGCATGATACAGGTCGTCCATGAACGAGCTTTTCCGAACATAAACCGTATCCTGAGGGAAGTCTTTCAATGATTTGACAACACCAGGCTCCCCGTTATTTTTGCCACGGCTGTTCCGCTGAACCAGCACCAGCCGGGTTTCGCCGAACGGGTCTGAAAATTTTACGAGTTTTTTACCCTCCCCGGAAACAGGCAGATTGAGCGCGAACAGGTCGGCGGCATTGTAATGCATGTAATATTCGAGCTTTGAAATGTCGTTGTCCGCAATGATTTTCAACGGAACACCCAGGTACCGGGCAAAGGATTCCAGCAGCGTGAGCTGGTATCCCATAGGTTCGCCTTTGTAAATGAAGTAGTTCAATGTGTTTTGATCGGTAAGAGCGATCAGGTAACCGCGTTCCCTGATCCGGCGTAGGGCGTCTTTTTTAATTTCCTCCCGGTGATACAGGCCACGAGTCACAAAAAAAGCAATCGCAACAATCGCCAGTCCCAGGAGTACTGCCCTGAGAATTACGTATTTCCTCGATGTCTTGTTCAATATATAGGTTTAAGAGACTTTTCGGTATCTCAGGATGGCCAGGCTCAAAATGCAAACGGCATAGGCAACCAGTGACCAGAAATGGCGGCTGATATCAGCAAAACCGGATCCTTTCAGCAGCACCATCCGCATGATCCTGATAAAGTACATCAGCGGATTCAGCCTGTCAAGGTTTTGCGCCCATTGCGGCATGCTCTCAATGGAGGTGAACAGGCCGCTCATCAGGATAAAAACCACCATAAAAAAGAACGAAACGAGCATGGCTTGCTGTTGGGTATGGGTGATGGTCGAAATCAGCAGGCCAAAAGACAAAATTACAAAAAGATAGACTGAGGCTGAAAGAAAAATTAATGCCAGGCTTCCTTCCATCGGGATATTGAAAAGCAATTTACCTACCGTAAGGCCAAAAGCGAGTTCAAATAATCCTATGATCCAGAATGGCAATAGTTTCCCGGCAATAAACTGGATTTTATTGATTGGGGTCACGTTGATCTGTTCAATCGTGCCGATCTCCATCTCGCGAACAATGTTCATCCCCGAAAGCAGCAGGCCGATGATGGTGATCAGCAGCACGAGGATTCCGGGAACCATGTAGGTTTTGTAATTAAGCTTTGGGTTGTACCAATAGCTGTAATCAGCCTGGATGCTCCTGATACCCGTCATCACCGCCGGAGTTGTGCTCTCCATCACCACTTCGCGGTTGTAGTCGAGCAGGATCATGGTGGAGTAAGCATTGGTAAGGCCGGCGCTTTGCCCGTTGATGGCGTTGATCACAAACTGAACCTTTTCACGGCCCTCTTTGAGCAGGTTCTTTTCAAATCCTGCCGGAATCTGCAGGATCATATCGATATTTCCCCTTTTCATTTCAACTTCAGCCTCCCTGTAGGAGAACGAAGTATGCCGGACCTGGTAGAACGGTGATCCCTGGAATTTGCTTGCCAGTTTGCGGGAGGTCCCCGACAGGTCAAGGTCAACTATCGAAATACGGATATGCTTCATCTCATAGGTGGCAGCATTCACCAGGATGATCAGCTGAAAGATCGGGACAAAGAAAATGATCGGCAGCATCGACTTGTTGCGGAAGACCTGCAAAAACTCTTTCTGGATGATATAGAAGATCGTTCTCATCAGCCAAGCCGGATTTTAAATTTTTTGATGCTGAGCGCCAGGAAGAGGGCGGTAAACCCCATGAGGATAAGTGTTTCGCGCCAAACATATTCAATGCCGTTACCCTGCAGCATGATACTCTTGATGATGGTGATGTAGTATTTCGGAGGCATGGCGTGACACAAAACCTGCAGGATCACGGGCATGTTTTCGACCGGGAAAATAAAGCCGCTGAGCAGGATCGTCGGAAGCATCAATGCCACCAGCGATATCATCATGGCTACCTGCTGGCTGCTGGTGATGTTTGAAATCAGGATGCCGAGCGACAAGGCCATGCAGATATACAAAAAACTTTCAAGAAGCAGCAGGGCAATGCTTCCGATGATCGGCATGCCGAACACCAGGTTGCCCAGCACGAGGATGATGCAGGCATCGATGAAGGCCAGGAAAACGTAAGGAAATACTTTACCGATGATGATCTGCGAGGGCCGCATCGGGGAGACCAGCAATAATTCCATGGTACCCAGTTCCTTCTCTTTTGTGATGGAGAGCGAGGTCATCAGTGCTGAGATGAGCATCAGCAACATGGCCATCAACCCGGGAACGAACATGTAAACCCCTTTCAGCTCAGCGTTGTACATCATGCGCACTTCGGGAATGATCTGCAGCGGGACCTTCTCTGAATTCATCGAAACCAGGTAGTTGCTGATGATCCCGCTTGAATAGTTCACCAGCATGTTGGCTGTATTCGGGTCAGAGGCGTCGGCGATGATCTGGACGCGCGCCTTCCCGGTTTTTTCGAGTTTTGCGGCGAAGCCTGGTTCGTATATCAACACCAGCTTAACGTCGCCCTGCCTGAAAACGGGATCAATTTCGGCCACTGAGCCCAGGTTCCGGTCCAGGATAAAATAGCCAGAAGAGAGAATCTTGTCACTGATCTTGCGGGTCACTACATCCTTGGATGGATCGTAAATGGCAATTTTAGCATCCCTGATCTCATTGGTGAGCACATAACCGAACAGCATCAACTGCACGGCAGGCATGCCAAAAAGGATCAGCAGGGTGCGGTAATCCCTGAAGATGTGATAAAACTCCTTGACGACAAATCCCCGGAACCTTTTCATGCGATCTCCTTGTTTGTTGCCCAGAAATAGAAAAACCGCAACGCCGATATCAGCAACGGCACTGCCATGGCAATATAAAAATTGTAGAGCCATTCTTTGTTGATCACATCGAACCTTCGCAGCACGATTCCCCCGCTGATCATCATGGCCATCATGACATAGCCCCGCAGGTTGAAAAATGAAAACGCGCATGGGTAGGGGATGTTGAGTCCCTTGATCCGTTTGATGTGTTTTCGTGAAATTTTTGCAAAAAGCAGGATGTAAAAAAGGCCTCCAAAAATCAATCCCCCCGCCAGGCGCCAGCCAAAATACTGGCCATGCTGACCCAGGTAGGCCAATCCACGCCCGCCAAGAATTCCGCCTGCGGTGATCCATGCCAGGCTGGCCATAAACAGCAGGTTGCGCTTGCTGACTGAGGGTTTGAATTTTTGTAGGAGAATCATGTTTCTCGCAGATTTTCGCAGAAAAGATCGCAGATTTTCACAGATTTTTTCATTTCATAAAGTTTGCTGTTCCCCCTCCCTTTTTGGGGAGGGGCCGGGGGTGGGGTCAGCCCCCTCCCTTTCCGGGGGTGGGGTCAGCCCCTTGCCAGTTTAATAAACACATCATTCATCGAAGCAGCATTGAACTGAAGTTTAAGTTTTTCAGGCGTGTCAAGCGCCGCGATCTTCCCGTCGACCATGATCGAAACGCGGTCGCAGTATTCCGCTTCATCCATATAATGCGTTGTAACAAACACAGTTATTCCATTATTTGCCGTTTCAAATATCATATCCCAGAACTGCCTGCGGGTAACAGGGTCGACCCCGCCGGTAGGTTCGTCAAGAAAAACAATTTTCGGGTTATGCAGCATTGCGACGGAGAAAGCCAGCTTTTGTTTCCAGCCCAGCGGGATGTCCCTGATCAGTTTATCACGGGCCGATTCAAATCCCAGGCGCTCCATCAGGGCATGTGCACGGGAATCAATCTCATTTTTTTTTAATCCGTAAATCCCTCCGTAAAACCGTATATTCTCATAAACCGTGAGGTCATCGTACAATGAAAACCGCTGGCTCATATACCCGATGTTCCGTTTAACCTTGTCACGCTCCTTGTAAATGTTAAAACCCGCCACCATCAGCTCACCGGAGGTAGGATAGGAGAGCCCGCAGAGAATTTTTATTGCCGTCGTTTTCCCCGCGCCGTTGGCCCCCAGGAAACCAAATATCTCCCCTTTTTTAACGTCGAAAGTCAGGTGATCATTGGCTACAAACGAGCCAAACTTCTTGACGAGGTTTTTAACGGTGATGATATTTTCGCTGGCTGAGGGCATGGGTTATTCAAGGTTTTTGGACCCCACCCCCGGCCTCTCCCCAAATAGGGAGGGGTGGGGTAAAGGGTGGGGTCGTCATAAGTTCCATGAAACAATCTTCAATCGTTGCCTCAATGGTTGTGATTTCAACCGATTCATGTTTGTTTTTCCTGAGAAACCGCGCCAGGGTATCTTGATCGATTTCCACTTCCCTGAATGCCACATGGGCCGATTGACCGAAGGCATGCACGCTATGCACGCCGGGATATTGCCTGAGTTCTCCCAAAAGATGATAAATATCGCCTGCCTTCACCGAAAGCAGCGACATGGGGTAATTCCGGATAACCTCCTGGGGCGTGCTGATGGTCATGATGCGGCCGTTTTGCACCAGCGCGACCCGGTCGCAAAGGCCGGCCTCATCCATATAAGGTGTGGAGACCAGGATGGTGATACCGGCCGCTTTTAACCGTTTAAGCATTTCCCAAAACTCAAGCCGCGAAACGGCATCCACCCCCGTGGTGGGTTCATCGAGGAACAATACATCCGGCTTGTGGATCATGGCGCATGACAATGCCAGTTTTTGTTTCATTCCGCCCGACAATTTTCCGGCCTTCCTGTTTTTAAAGGGCTCAATCTGCTGGTACACCTCCTTAACCAGGTCGTAGTTTTCGCGAATGGTGGTTCCAAAGATGGTTGCAAAAAAATTCAGGTTCTCCTCTACGGTCAGGTCCTGGTAAAGCGAAAATTTGCCTGGCATGTAACCACAGATTTTTCTGATCTGCTTATGGTCCTTCACAACATCATAGCCTTCAACGCTGCACATTCCTGAATCGGCAAGAAGCAGGGTTGTCAGGATGCGGAGAAGGGTGGTTTTGCCGGCCCCGTCGGGCCCGATGAATCCGAACAGCTCACCCCTGGCCACGTCGAAGGTTACGTCGTCGAGGGCAAGGGTTTCGCCAAACCGTTTGGTCAGGTGCTGAACATGGACGGAGTTATCCGGCATAATTTATTTCTGCGGAGGGGTTGATTTGGTCCAGTATGTGTTTCTTCCGAGCAGTGAAACACCCATGTATCCCCTGATTTTCAATTTGGCCGAACCATCGAACTGGATACTGCATTTGTAGGTCTTTCCGTTTTTCGGGTCATAAATGGTACCGCCCAACCATTCGTCACTGCCATCGAAGGTGAAGTTCTTCATGTTGACCATGCCGATCAGCGGGGTCGTTTGAAATTTGGGATCGGAGTTAAACCTGTCGGTGCGAGGCAATCCAGAGTCCTTGTCATTCGGCTCCCTGAGCCATACAAGCTTGCCAAAGTACTTGCCGTTTTCTTTATACAGGGTAATCTTACCGGTGGCTTCCTGGTTCAGCCAGGTTCCAAGGATGTCATCCGCTTTGTGGGTTTGCGCCGAAGCGGTCAGTCCTGACCATACGGTAAGGAGCATGAGCAATAAAGACACTGTGGTGATTTTTTTCATCGTTGTTGTTTTAGGTTATTTTGACTTCAGTTTAATCTCGCCGGGCATCCCTATTTTCAGGCTGCCGTCATTCGGGACCCGAACTTTCACGGCGTACACAAGGTTGACACGCTCCTCTTTTGTTTGTATGGTTTTTGGCGTGAACTCAGCGGTTTGTGAGATCCAGCTTACGAAGCCCTCCATGGTTGAATTGGTCTTTTCATCTTTATCAATGCGAACTTCCACCTTGTCGCCAATGGTGACATGCGGCAACTGCGCTCCGCTGATGTAGACCCGAAGCTGCATTTCACGCAGATCAGCAATCTTGTACAAGGGCTTTCCAAAAGCAGTCACTTCGTTGTTCTCTGCGAATTTTGTGAGCACAGTCCCTTTTACCGGGTTGACAATGCGTGCATTTTTGATGGATTCGCGCACCTGAGCAATCTGCTGTTCGGCGCTGCCGGTTTGGTCATCGACACCCTTGAACTGAGTTTTGATCGAAGCGATCTGCTTGTCGACCAGGTTCAGGGCGGAGTTGATGTCGTCAAGCTGCTTTTGTGTTGCGGCTCCGTCTTTAAACAGTCTGACCAACCGGTTTTTTTCAACCAGCATGTTTTCACGGCTCTGCTCCTGGATGGCAATTTGCGACGTAAGATCATCCCTTCGTGAGCCTGTCGCACTTTTTTGTTCCGAGAGCTGCAGTTTTTTCAAATGCAGATCGGTGGAGTCGACAAAGCCAACCACCTGGTTCGAATCGAGCAACTGCCCTTCTTCAAGGTTAAACTGCATGATTTTTCCATTGGCCAACGATGACACCGTGATCTCTGTGGCTTCGAATGAACCGTAGGCATCCGGTTTGTCTTTGTCATTGTTGCAGGACCCCAGTAAGGCCAGTGTAATCACTGCTGTTATCAGACTCGTTCTCATATTCATTATTTGGTTAATTTCACGGAGAGTCACAACCATTTCTCAAAGTTTTCCCAGGGTATACAGATACGATAGTTTTGCTTTAATTAATTGAATTTTATGGATTTCCAGGTTCAACCGCGAAAGCGTCTCCTCATTCATCCGGGCAATGTAATCACTTGAGGTGATTACCCCGTTATCCAGCTGAGAAGAGGCCGTTTTGGAGATCTTTTCCCTCAAACCGATTATCTGGTCGTCTTGTGATAGCATCCCGGTGAATTTCATGATTTCACCCAGGTCTTTTTGTGAGCTGATTTTCAGATTTTTATCGAATGTTTCTTGCTGAGTCCGCAAGATGTCGTTCTGAATGTTGAGAATCTGCTTTTCATTTTTATTCTGGTTCCAGTTCCAGGGTGACCAGGTCAGTTTTGCCCCAAACAACCACCATGGCATAAAGTTGTCATCCAGCATGTTCAGGCTCGGCCTTCCGTATCCGACCTGCCCATAAGCGAATAACTTCGGGTTCCATCTGGTGGTGATCATGTTCCGCATCAGGTCCACTTTCGAACGCTGGATGTTGTACAGCTCGTTTTCAAACCGCCTGTTTTCAAAAACCGTTCCCGCGAGGTTTACAATAGGTATGGCAAAAGTCGAATTTTCTGAGACCTTGAATGAAATCAGCTCTGACAGCATGTTATAAGAGGTGCTCCGGTCCATTCGGCTTTCGGTGAGTTGCTGATCGATGCGCACGAGTTCAGCCCTGAGAATGTCGGCATTCATCTCAAGGATGGCTCCATTCCTGATTCCCGACTGCACTTCGGCCAGTTTTGCTTCGAGGCGTTCCCGGTTGCTTATCAGCAGCAATTCATTCTGCTGAACCAGGATAATGCTGAAGAACACCTGGTTGATCCTCTCTTTGAGTTTGTAAAGTTCAATCTCCACGCCTTTCCGGTCGGCCTGCAGGTTGAAGGCTTCTGCTTTTTTCTGGTACTCGGTCACATGGCCGTCGTAGATTACCTGGTTTACGTCGAGTGTCAGCTTGTACCAGTCCTTGCTCAGCGTGGGCATGATGGGCACCGACATGCCCGACGGAAAGTCAATGGCTACCTCGGTCACATCCGATTGCAGGGAGGCGCTTGCGTTGACATTGAATTGCGGCAGGTAATTCTTGTTCAGGGTCTGAACCTTAAAGGTATTGGAGTTTCCCAGCAATTCAAGCTGCCGGTGCAGCGGATAGTTCTTTTCAGCCTGCCGGTAGCAATAATCCAGGGTGATGGAGTCCTGTGCCTCCGCGACAGCGTGCAAGAGGAGCAACAGCACAATTGCTGCTGAAATGATCCGGCTGCGGCTAATTGACGGGATTATTTTCATGGCCTTGCAATGCATTTATAATGAATTCCGGCACCACTTTTTCTCTTACGGGTTAGGAACTGTGGAAGGTTTCATCGGAAAAACCAAATATTGTATGAATGACAGGGTTTGCAATAACCGGAGAAAGATACAATAATTATTTCGGGATTTTTATCTTCTGGCCCGGTTTGAGTCGGCTGTTATTTTTCAGGTTGTTGACCGACTTGAGCTGCGACACGGTTACATCAAATTTATCGGCAATATCCCAAAGGTTGTCGCCTGACACGATGGTATAATAGGTAAACCGCTGGGAGCCTGTAGTGGAGGTGGTTTTCGGCTTGGGATTCCCCGATTCAGTTCTGGTCGCTGAGGTGCTTGCGATGCCTACCGAAGCTACTTTTATTTTCTGGCCAACCAGTATTTTCTGGCTGCTCATGTTGTTCCATTTCATCAGTTCCGCTGTTGTACAATGATATTTTGCAGCGATCTTTCCGAGGTTTTCCCCGCTTTTGACTACGTGAATGGTTTGGGGATTATGATCAGGGGTAATGGTTTTGGAGGCAACCGGTTCCGAATCCTTGTTTAAAGAAGTCGTTTTTGCCGCGGTATCCCTGGGAACAGTCTGCGGAACATAGGTGGAGGCGACCCCATTACCCTGGTTGTTGCCTTTGGCCGAATTGGTGTACACCAGGATTTTTTTCTTAGGCTTGATGGTGTTTTTCTTCAACCCGTTGAGGGATTTCAGTTCTCCGGGGGTCATATGGAATTTTTTGGCTATCGAGGTAACCGTTTCACCACTCTTGACCGTGTAGAGTTCAGAATCACGGTAGCTGGTATAAACCATTTGTGCCATTGCGTCGCTGGCCAGGCCATCTTTTGTTCTGTAGGCATAAAGCGCCGCTTCATTGTTGATAAAATTGCCGATGTACTTTTTCCGCAACCGAAGTTTATATGGATTTTCCGCAGAAGCCGGGATTATCCGCCGCTTAAAGGAGGGATTGAGAAAGGCAATTTCATCCATCGGGATATTCAGCATTTCAGAAATCTGGTCGAACGACAATGGGTTATGAACCGTTACCGTGTCTACTTCATAATATAGAATGCCCGGATCAACCGGGTAAATCTTGTGTTCATTGGCATAGGTCAGAACATAACTTGCCGCAATAAAAGCAGGAACATAAGAGGCGGTTTCTTTCGGAAGAAACTTTTTTATGGCCCAGAAATTTTTGATACCCCCTGCCCTGCGAATAGCTTTGTTCACATTGCCAGCCCCGGAATTATAAGCAGCCAGGGCCAATGACCAGCTTCCGTAGATGTCGTACAAATCTGTCAGGTGTTCGCATGCTGCAATGGTTGACTTGTAGGGGTCGAACCGGTCGTCGACATAGGTGCTTACCTTAAGCCCGTAAACCTTCCCGGTGCCGTACATGAATTGCCACAACCCCTTGGCGCCGGCGGGTGAATTGGCGATCGGGTTTAGCGCCGATTCAATAACAGCAAGGTATTTGAGTTCCAGCGGCATGTTGAATTTATCGAGATGCTCTTCAAACAACGGAAAATATATCTGGGTCAGCCCAAGGATCCGGGCGGTCAGTTTGCGTTTTCTGACGCCATAAAGTTCAATGAATTTTTTCACCTCCCCGTTATATACAAATTCAAAGGGCGACTGATCATTCATGAGTGCAATGCGCTCCGAATAAACAGAATCGGGGAAGGTGGGAATATCATTGTCAGAATAGGTGGCCCAGTTTTGATATTGGTTTGCATTCGGAAATTGAGTGTCTTCAAAAATTTTAAGATTGGCGAGGCTGTCAAGCATGAGTACAACCTGGTCATCTTCGATAAATGGCTTTTTACTGGTAAGTGAATCGGGACGGATGGGCACCTGTGCAGGCAGGCAAAAATGGAACAGTAAGAGAGAAAGGATGACAGGAAGGATTTTTTTTAAAGCCATGCAGATAACTTTTTAATCGATAACAGGTTATAGAATAACTGCAAAAATAGGGTTTTATTTTTAGATTTTGGGAAAACAGCGAAATTGCTACTTTTGTAAAAGTATTCATAGTCATATCCTTTTTGAATGAAAAAGATCTCCACCATCCTGATCCTGGTAATAATGATTGCCACCAATAGCATGGCACAAGACACCTCCCGGTTCAGCCGGCCGGTGCTTCGACACGAAATGTCGCCCGATGAATTGTTGCGCAGGAGTGAAATCGGAAGGGGTTTTGTCGAAACAGATCCGCCTTCAGCCCCGATGCGGAATGTTGCCGAATTTGACCGCATGCAGGGAGCCCTGGTTCGATACCCTTTTGGCATCCCGATATCCCTCATTAAGGAGATGGCCACTGATGTCACGGTTACAACCATCGTCGCCTCAATTTCACAGAAGAACACGGTCATAAGCCAGTACGTCGCAAATGGCGTGGATACGAGTCATTGCAATTTCCTGATCGCGCCAACCGACAGCTACTGGACACGGGATTATGGCCCCTGGTTTGAGTCGGACAGCGCCGACCAGATCGGAATTGTCGACTTCCCCTATAACCGTCCGCGTCCGAACGATGATGAAATACCTAAGAAAATGGCGCAAATGCTGGGTATCCCGTGGTACGGCATGAACGTTATCTCCACCGGGGGCGATTACATGACCGACGGATTCGGGATATCGGCCTCCACCGACCTGGTTTGGGTGGAGAACCCAACCCAGACCCACGAGCAGATTGCCCAGAAGATGAGTGATTACCTGGGTATTACCAATTTTCATGTCGTACCCGATCCGAACACGCAGTCGACCATCGATCACATCGATTGCTGGGGGAAATTTCTTGCTCCTGGTAAAATATTGATCAGGCAGGTGCTCACAAACGATCCCGAATACAGTGCACTTGAATCGGCAGCCGCATACTGGGCCTCGCAAACCTCTTCATATGGTTACAACTACAAGGTTTATCGGGTGAAGACGCCACAGGACCAGCCCTACTCCAATTCGGTGATCCTCAACAACAAAGTGCTGGTGCCCTTCATGAATTCCGTGTGGGACGACAGCGCTAAGGCGGTTTATGAAGCCGCCATGCCCGGGTACCAGGTGATTGGCTTTATCGGGAATCCATCAACTCCCTGGGTATCGACTGATGCCCTGCACTGCCGGGTGATGGGGATTTCCGACATTGGCCTGCTTCAGATTAAGCATATCCCCATCTTTGGCAACCAGCCTTGCGAATCTGATTACCCGGTGAGTGCCGAGATCATTGCCAGCAGCCATCAGCCGGTTAAGGCCGATTCGGTGCTGATTCATTACCAGGTGAATGGCGGATCCTATCACACGGCACTGATGTTGAACACGGCAGGCAAAAATTACACCGGCACAATTCCCAAACAGCCTGCCGGAAGTGTGGTAAAATACTATCTTACCGCTGCCGACGAGTCGGGTCGCCATGCATCTGCCCCGCTCATCGGGGCTGCCGACCCGTTTTCTTTCCAGACGGTTTATACCAACTTAACACCTGTTCCGGATACCATCTGGGTTAATACGACCAGCGAAGGCAGGCAAATCGTCCAGTTGCATAACTACACACCAAATCCGATCAGTCTGACTGCAATTCAGCAGCAGGGAACAGCTTTTGGATGGTCTGTTGATTCCATTTCAGTAGCGTTGCCTCACCAGGTCAACCCAGGCGACAGCGTTGCCTTCCGGGTATCGATTGCTTTTCTGCTTAATTTGAATCCCTCTATTGTCTATTTGATGGATAGCCTGAGAGTGACCACCTCTGCCGGCAGCTTTCACTTGATTATCATGGTCAATGCAGCTTTACTGACCTCTGTTGGCGAACCTGTAAATCATGCTGGCATTGGAGACAGTTACCCCAATCCGTTTAGTTTTGTTACAACCATTCCGCTGGAAATAACAATGCGCGGAGAGGTTTCAATGGAAATACTGGATGTCAATGGAGTCAGGGTCAAATCACTGGTTTCGCAGGTACTTGAACCGGGATCTTTCAAGGTTCAATGGGATGGAACCGATAACGGCGGCGACAAACTTCCTGGAGGAATTTATCTGTGCATGCTCAGAACTAAAAACAATGTAGAAACAATCCGGATCGCATTGATCCGTTGATTTCACCATTTCGCCATTTCACTATTTGGCCTCTTCTCCGGCCGCATCTGCGGGAAGAAAAGCACATCCTGGATGGATTGGGAATTGGTCATGATCATGGTCAAACGGTCAATGCCGATACCGAGCCCGGCGGTGGGCGGCATGCCGAATTCAAGCGCCCGCAGAAAATCTTCGTCGAGCACCATCGACTCATCGTCGCCGCGTTTTCCCAGTTCAAGCTGCGATGCAAACCGCTCGCGCTGGTCGATGGGATCGTTTAACTCGGAGAAGGAGTTGCAGAGCTCTTTCCCATTGCAAATGGCTTCAAACCGTTCAACCAAACCGGGTTTGCTGCGATGCTTCTTGGCAAGCGGCGACATCTCCACCGGGTAATCGGTGATGAACGTCGGCTGGATGAGGAACGGTTCGCATTTTTCACCAAATATCTGGTCGATGATCTTTCCCTTGGCCATGGTGCGATCGATGGGCACATCCAGCTCTTTGGCGATTTCGCCGAGTTCCTCCTCCGATTTTCCGTCAATGCTGATCCCGGTAAAATGTTGGATAGCTTCGAACATGCTAAACCGTTTCCATGGCCGTTTGAAATCGACCATGTTTTCGCCCACCTGTACCTGTGTTTTCCCGTGCAGGTCCATGGCGATCTTTTCCACCATCTCCTCCACGAGATCCATCATCCACTCATAGTCTTTATAGGCAACATACAACTCCATCTGGGTGAATTCGGGATTGTGAAAACGGTCCATCCCCTCGTTGCGAAAATCCTTTGAAAATTCATAAACGCCGTCATATCCGCCTACGATCAGCCTTTTCAGGTAAAGCTCATTCGCAATGCGGAGATAGAGCGTCATATCCAGCGTGTTGTGGAAGGTTTTAAATGGTCTGGCGGCCGCGCCTCCGTAAAGGGGTTGCAAAATCGGGGTCTCAACTTCAAGGTACGATTTGGCATTCAGGTAATTGCGCATCGAATTTAACAGGATATTTCGTTTTACAAATACCTCGCGCACCTCAGGGTTTACGATCATGTCGACATAGCGCTGGCGATACCGTTGTTCCGGATCGGTGAATGCATCAAAAACCTCGTCCTCCTTTTCCTTCACGATGGGCAGCGGCCGGAGGGATTTGCAGAGCAGCTTCAGCGACTGGACATGGATGGTGATTTCTCCCATCTGGGTGATGAAGACAAAGCCTGTCACACCAATGATGTCGCCGATATCGAGCAATTTTTTGAATACGGTGTTGTACAGTGTTTTATCTTCTCCCGGGCATATGTCATCCCGCTTCATATACAGCTGGATGCGGCCGCTTTCATCCTGGAGCTCCACAAAGGATGCAGCCCCCATGATGCGCCTGCTCATGATGCGCCCGGCGATGCTTGCCTGCTGGAAAAGGGTGTGGTCGGCGGGGAAATTATTTTTTATATCAGACGATTTTACATTGACCTCAAACGTTTCCGGGGGATACGGGTCGATGCCAAGCCTGGTAAGCTCATTCAGTGAATTTCTGCGTATGGTTTCCTGTTCGGTTAATCCTGTCGTCATATTGCCAAATTTTCGGCAAAGATACAGATTTAGGCCAAAACTTCATGGAGGATATGATGCGACTGTACTTCCCTGAACCCGGGAAGATGCAGCTGATAATAAAGAAGAATGATTTCAAGCAGCTTGTTCCTTGCTCCTGCATCCTGGAACATTTCACCATTCCGCCATTTCACAATTTCACCATTTTGGTTTGCCTCCACCTGGCATTTTTCGAGCACCCCCGACATCATCCGGCTGTACTCCTGGTCGAGATAATTCGGATGGACCGGGATGGAGGCCTGGAAAAGCCCTTCGCGCAGGTTGAACACCGGAAATGCCGATGAATAGTTGTTTTGCGGGAAGATGCCAAGGTGATGCATCAGCTCAAGCGCAAAGCGGATGTGGAAACCTGACACGCTTTCTTCCGTTCCGTCCAGGTCGAGACATGTTTGCCAGAGAAATTCAAAAAGGTCGGGGTTGGGCTCTTCTTCACGGATGGCCTTATAAGCCAACTCATTGATAAACAGAACCACAGAACTTTTCCGGATATCGAACGGGATGGTTTTAAACGGATGGGCAATACGCACCTCCTTCACCGATTGCAGCGAATGTTTTTCCCGATGATACACCACCAGGTCAAGCAGAGTCATGGATTGAAAAAGCCCGGGCTTGATTTTTGATTTTGAAACGCGGATGCCTTTGAAAAGGTAGGATTGAATTCCGAACATCCCGGTGTAAATTTTAACGATTACACTGGTCTCTGAATATTTGATAGAATGAAAAACAATGCCCTTTGTTGAATAAAGCATCAGTTGATGATGAGAATTTTCGTGACAATTTTCTCACTTCCGTCATCATTGGCGGCATATACCAGGTAGACCCCGGTGCGGGCCTTTTTTCCGGCGAAATTTTTTCCATTCCAAACCGCCTGGCCGCCTTCGGCCTGCGTGGAATAGACCAGGTTTCCTGCAACATCGGTAATTCTGACTGCTGCATTGTTAACCAGCCCTTTTACCGCGATGGTTCCTTCATAATCCTCCTTTACCGGGTTTGGAAAGGCATATACATTTTCGTTGCTATCGCCTCCGGGTGTGGCAGAAGCCCTGAAGGAGACAACTCCCTGGTCGGTTCCATAATAAACCTCCCCATTCTGGCTCAGGGCAATGCAGGTTATGCGGTTGGAGAGCAACGGACTGTTTTCGGCAGTAAAGTGATAAATTTCTTTTGTTCCGTCGGGTGAGAACAGGAAAACGCCGCCGCGGTCGGTGCCGATCCATTTCTGGTTGGCTCCGTCGACAGCAATTGCCGTAACTGTTTCGTTTTCGAGCAGGTATTGAACGTGGCTCCCCTGTGTTACGAGGATTTGCTGTGCATCGAAATTCTGGCCGGTAAAAATATTCTCCGTCGAATAGAACACGCCAACGCCTTTTTCGGTCCCGACCCATACCTCGCCGTTATGATCTTCAGCCATGGCAAAAACAGTCGTTCCGGGGATGTTGCCATTTCCCTCTGTTGAATTTAAGAGCCGGTACTGGTCATCGGCAGAATTCCCGGGAGTGCCGTTGTCGGTAAAGACCATCACCGAATTGGAATTCATCGTGCCGTAGCGCAATTGAACCCACTTCTGTCCGGTGTGGGTAATCATCATCTGCCCCATGTCGATCTCCACCGGAATTGTGAACGGGGTCCATGTCCCGCTCTTATACATAGAGAAGGACTGGTTGGTATGTGAGCAAGCCACCCATAAATTGCCTTCGGGGTCGTATGCAACTCCTCCAACGCGAATATCGGACGGGTCGGAACCTGAGTAATTGCCGAGGGTGCTGTTGCTGTTTGTGAATCTCTTGATAACCGAATCATTGTATATTTCGAGCAATCCCGAACCATACGTTCCGGCAAAAACATGTTTGCTGTCATCCGGATCGATGGCGATGCATACAATGTCATGCGTCTGGATCATCATGGGATTATTGAATTCAGCCATGTTCTTCCAGTCGGAATCGTTGAAGTGGTAAACCTCAGGCTTGGTATAGATAGGTGCAAACGTGCCATCTCTGCCTCCGGGTGCAATGTAAAGGTCGTTGGCCCTGCATGCCATGCTGAAGGCCAATGCGGTCGACGGGCCGCTCAGGTTGATGCGGTTTACCGTATTATCGTTTGGATTATAACTCGATAATCCCAGGTAAGTGTCTCCCGCCCAGAATAACCCGTCTTTATCGGGAATGGCGACCTGCGGATAAGGTGAGCCGGGAACATTGGTGAAAAAATTCAACCCGGCATTGAATGTCTTAATATTATATTTATTGGCAATAACCAGGTATTTATCATTTGATGCAAGATGCATCACTTCATTGCCGGCATTCGGGTTCCACCGGCTCCAGGCTCCGTTTGCATGCGTATATATCGTATCCGCTGTAACCGAAGCAACCTGTTTATTCACGAAGACCTTGCCTGAAAACAAAGTGATCGTATTATAGGTCGCGGTTGAATCTATTTGAAGATCCTTGTGCCATGATGCGAAATTTGCAAGGTTCGGATCGAGGTACCAGGCCTTGTAGATCCCCTTTTCCGTGGCAGCAAAAAGTGTGTCGTGGTCATCTTTCGTCATGGCGAGCACATTCACCTGGCTGCCTTCCTGTCCGATATAATAGGTGTCGCGAATCTCCTCCTTGTCGATGTCAAGCACGACGATGCCGAATCCGCAGGAGAGATAGGCATCTTTCCCGATAAAAAAGATGTCGTTTATGGTTTTATTCCCAAGAATGGGCTTGCGCTTGATGTCTGATAAATTGATGACAGTGTTGTCCTTGATCAGGTCGATATTGGCATTGCTGTAAGCGATCACAAGGGTTTTATACTCATTGTTATAACTGATGCAGCTGATGCCGATGTCTGATAACCCCGAAATCTTTGTGATGCGCACTACGGTGTTATCTTCCTTGTCAAAATAGAAAACGGCGTAGGGCGTGGAGGCATAAATACGGGTGCCTGCCTCAGTCAGGGAGTTGACAAGGGTATACGGGAGTTCATCGCGCCACTGGCCGATGGGGACCTGCTGGGCAAAGACTCCCTGAAATCCTGAAAAGATGAGCAAGCATGCGAAAATATAGCGTAAAGGCTTCATGGATAATGGTTTTCTGAAATAAACGATGGAACATTACAAATAACTGATTTTTTCGGCATTTATTGCAGATAGCCAGCAGAAAAGCGGTTTATCGGGCGCAACCGTGACATCAGACGATCATGCCGGCTGCAACTGTCTCATTGGTTGCTTCATCAATAAGGATCAGGCTGCCGGTGATACGATTTATGGTGTAAGGGTCGAAGAACAGGGGCTTGGTGGTTCGCAGTTGTATGTGTGCAATGTCATTCATCCTGACGGTTTTGTTTTCCCCGACCTTATCCAGTGTACTAATATTCAGCACGTAATCGACTTCTTTGATCATGCAGCGGGTATCTTTGGTCGTATGCTTAAGCGCATATTTCCCGTTAATTTGCAGCGGCTTCTGGTTCATCCAGCAAATCATGGCCGTGATATCACAGCTTTCGCTTGGAGCATCGTCTTTTCCTGCGATCATATCGCCGCGGCTCAGATCGACATCATCCCTCAGGGTAAGGGTTACCGACATGGGAGGATGTGCTTCGGCGAGCGGGCCCGAAAGGGTATCGACCGAAATGATTTCACTCTCAATATTTGAAGGCAATACAACAATTTTATCACCGGGATGAAAAAATCCGCCTGCAACCCTGCCTGCATACCCGCGGTAGTCGTGAAATTCATCTGATTCCGGCCTGATCACGTATTGCACCGGGAACCGTTTATGGGTGAGGTCATGGTCCTGGCTGATGGGAATGGTTTCAAGGTGGTGCAGCAGTGTTCCACCGGTGTACCACGGCATATTTTCCGAGGGTTTTACCACATTGTCGCCTTTCAGGGCGCTGATCGGGATGAACCGCATGTCCTTTCCCGGAAATATCTGTTCGGCAAATGCCTGAAAATCATTCAAAATGGATGTATAAACCTGCTCCTGGTAATCCATCAGGTCCATCTTATTGATGCAAACGATGATGTGGGGTATCCCGAGAAGGGATGCAATAAAAGCATGGCGGTGGGTTTGTTCGATCACTCCGTTACGGGCATCGATCAGCACGATGGCCGCGTTCGCGGTAGAGGCGCCGGTAACCATGTTCCGGGTATACTGGATATGGCCGGGCGTGTCGGCAATGATGAACTTTCGGTTTGGCGTTGCAAAATAACGGTAAGCCACATCGATGGTAATTCCCTGTTCTCTTTCGGCGCGAAGGCCGTCGGTAAACAAGGCCAGGTTGAGGTGTTCGCTTCCTTTTTGAACGCTTGCCCGCTTTACGGCATCAAGCTGGTCTTCGAATATCGATTTGCTGTCGTATAACAGCCGCCCTATCAGGGTGCTTTTCCCATCGTCAACACTTCCTGCAGTTGTAAACCGCAGAAGTTCCATGCCGAGATAGGCTTTTGAAGAAAATGTCCGTTCCATTAAAAATAGCCCTCTTTTTTGCGGTCTTCCATGGCCGCTTCCGACCGTTTGTCGTCATACCTGCCGCCCCGTTCGGTAACCCGGGTGGCAGCAATTTCCTGAATGATGTCTTCAACGGTGTCAGCCGTTGACAAGGTAAGCCCGGTGCAGGAGATGTCGCCCACGGTACGGCAGCGAACTCTCCGGTACTCCACCTTCTCCGAAGGTTTCATTTCCATGAAAGGGGCTGATGCCAGCCACACTCCGTCGCGGAAAAACACATCCCGCTCATGGGTGAAATAGATGCTTGGAAGGTCGATGTTTTCGGCAAGAATATACTGCCACACATCCATTTCGGTCCAATTGCTGATCGGGAACACCCTGAAATGTTCTCCCATCCTCTTTTTCCCGTTGAACATATACCACAGTTCAGGCCGCTGATTTTTGGGATCCCATTGGCCAAATTCATCGCGGTGGGAAAAGAACCGCTCTTTTGCCCGGGCCTTTTCTTCATCACGGCGGGCTCCTCCGATGGCGGCATCGAATTTGTATGTCTCTATCGCGTCGAGCAGGGTAACCGTTTGCAATACATTCCGGCTTGCATTGATCCCTTTTTCCTCCACGGCCCTTCCTTTGTCGATGCTCTCCTGAACCGAACCGATAAGGAGCCGTGCATTCACGTTGCTGGCCAGGCTATCGCGGAATTCAAGGGTCTCCACGAAATTGTGCCCGGTATCAATATGCAGCAGTGGAAAGGGGATTTTTGCCGGAAAAAAGGCCTTGAGCGAAAGATGAACAAGAACAATAGAGTCCTTGCCACCGGAAAAGAGCAGTACCGGGCGCTCAAATTGGGCGGCCACCTCTCTTAATACGTAAATTGCTTCAGACTCCAGCTCTTTCAGGTGAGTCAAATGATGGTTGTTCATTCCCTTTTACCTCCTAAGATTTGGAAAATAAACGCTGAAGAAATGTCTTGCTTTTTTTTGCTTTTTCTTTGTCATCTGAGTAGTAACCATAACCATAGCCATAACCGTATCCCGATCCGTAACCATATCCGTAACCGTACCCATAGCCATAGCCGTAGCCATACCCGTAGCCATATGAACTCCGGTTCAGCTTAACATCATTGATTAAAATTGCCAGGTTTGAAATGTTGCGTGTTTCCATGTCGTGAATAATGGATCCGAATATCTTTTTATGTGTAAAACCCTGGCGAACCAGGAACAGCGTAGCATCAACATGCTTCATCAGGAGAAACGCATCAGTGACAAGTCCGACGGGCGGGGTGTCGATGATGATGTAATCGTAAATCTCCTTCAGGCGGGCAAACATTTCAGTACACTTCAGCGAGGCAATTAATTCGGCAGGGTTCGGCGGTACAGGGCCGGACGCGATGATGTCAAGATTTTCGATGCCCGAAAACTGAATGATCTCCTCCAGCTTGCTTTTACCGATCATGAAGGAACTGATTCCTGCTGCATTCGTCAGCCCGAAGTCCTCGAATATTTTTGGCTTTCGCAGGTCAAATCCCATCAGAAGTGTTTTTTTGCCATATAAGGCAAAAATCAGGGCAAGGTTGATGGAAACATAGGTCTTGCCGGCGCTGACCATGTCGGCTGTGATCAGGATCGTTTGTTTTTCTTTACCCTGAACCAGGTAATTTATGTTGGTTCTGACCGACCGGAACGACTCGGCAATGGTCGATTTCGGGGAATCGATCACAACCACTGTGCTGGGTTTGTCGCTGTGTATGACATGGCCGACGATAGGGAGTTTTGTGAGTTTTTCAACATCCTCCCGCTCCATGATCTTATCATTGAAATAGTCTTTTCCGAGGATGTAGAGGATGGGAACAAGGATCCCCAGGATCAGTGCAATGATATAATTCAGGGACTTTTTGGGGAATACCGGCGTCAGCCCGATGGATGAAGCTTCGTCAACAACCTCATTGTCCGAAAGATTGGCAGCCTGTGAGATCTGGGCTTCAGAGCGCTTCTGCAGAAGGTAGGTGTATATTGCGTCGGTGAGTTTGAATTTCCGTTCAATTCCAAATAGCACACGCTGGGTTTCAGGAAGATTGCTGATTCGGCTGTTGATCGCCGCCACCCTGCTGTTCACCTCCTGCAAGGCGATGGTGTTGGAATTGATCGCACTCTTTACATTTTCATACAGGGCGTTTTTTGTGGTTGCAATCTGCAGGTCAATCGCCATAAGGCTCGGATTCTTTGATTTCGAAAACTGCGAGGTCTCCGTACGCTTCATGTAGAGCGTGGTTAACTGCATGGTAAGGTCGTTTAAAACCGTGTTTTCGATACCCATTGATGCAGGCACGATGAGTTCGTCGAATTTCTGATTTTTTTCAATGTACTCTTTCATATTCTGAAGGTATCTTGTTTTTACCATCAGAATTGCTTTTTCATCCTGAAGCTGCATCATTTTTTCAAAAACCTGCTTTGCTTCATCGTTCAGGTTCATGATTTCCTTGTTGGTTCTGAAGAGCATAAGCGCTTTTTCTGAAGCATTCAGCGAATCGGTAATTCCCCGCAACTCATTGTCGATGAAAGCAATCGTTCGTGAAGCTACAATGTTCTTCTTCTCCAGCCCCTTTGCAAGATACTCCTTGGTAAGGTTATTCAGGAAGTCGACCAGTTTGTCGACATTTCCGCCTTTAAGTTTAATCTCAACGATCGAAGCCTCCTTATTGATAGGCTCGATGTTGAACAATTTGAACTCCGTGACCAGGGCGTCGTAATTCTTGAACATGAACGAATATGATTTCGTCATATCCTGCTCCTCATGTGGTATTTCATTCAGAACCACGCGGAATTTAAAATGCTTGGACTGCACCTCCTGCCCGATCGTGTATATTTGATCGGCCACTACATTATCTTTCCTGCCATCAACCATTTTCCTGGTTGAAAAGTTGTAAAACCTGATCGCCTCATCGCTCGTTTCCAACCTGAATTTGCTCCCCGACAGGAACTTGATATTGAAGAACATGTTTACAGGTTGGGGAACGGAGGTGTCCATGATAACCTTGAAGGGGCTGTCGTGATATAACTCCCTGGTCACAAAATTATCCTCCACGTAGTACGAGACCTCGAACCCGATCTTGGTGACGGTGCGGTAGGTAAGCGTATAGGAGGTTAAAATGCCGATTTCATTCTGCAGGTTCTGCATGTTGTTGAACAGTCCCATGCCCAGAAGATCCTGCGGGTTTAATTTATTTTCCGACTTGTCTTTGATCAGCACGGTGGTTTTCACCTCATAAACGGACTTGGTGTATTTATTGAAGATGAACGCGACAATGAGTGCGATAAAAATGGTCAGAGCGAAAAAATACCAGAAACGGTAAAATTTGAACAGAATGATTTTGTAATCAACTGTTTGCTGTTGCTGGGGCGCGTTACTGATATTTCCGTTCATGATAAATATATTATTGGAAATAGTTGATCAGCAGAAGTGTGGTGGAGATGGAGGCCATCACCAGCGCCCATGGAAAAACGGAGCCCAGCCCCCAGCGCTTGTAGCCCAGCGGCGATATGTAAATAATGTCGTTCGGCTGCAGGTGATAGTAGGGCGAGGTGAGGATCTGATCACTCGTGAGATCGATGTAATGCACCCGGGAACCGCCCTTCTCTATGCGAATCAGCGCCACCTTGTTGCGGTTGGCAAACTCGGTCATGTCGCCCGCCAGCGAAATCGCTTCAAACAGGTTCATATCGTCCTGGTAAATGGTAAATTGTCCGGGACGCGATACTTCGCCAATCAGGGTCACCTTGAAATTGACCATTTTAACCACTACGGTGGTCTCCTTCAGGTACTCGCCGATGGCCTCCTGCAGCACCGTTTTCGCCTGGTCAACGGTAAGCCCCTTCACCAAAACTTTACCCACCACCGGGAAGTCGATATAGCCTTCGGCGTTCACGCCGTAGCTGTTCAGGTAAACCGAGGCGTCGTTGGCATAATCGTTGAACGAACTGGTGCCCCCCTGGCGGTTGAAGAACTGGTAGGCCTTCTCGTCCAGCGCGTATACGCGGATGTAGAGGTTGTCTTTGATCTGGATCTTATAATTCGACTTTAGTTTGCCGGGATAGTAGGAGGTGGTGTCCTTTGCCTGCTCCCGCTGAAGGTATTTGATCTTTTTCTGGGGCACGCAGGAGGACAAAAATACTGCTGATAAAAGGAATATCAAGGCAGATTTTGCGACCGGCGTCAGTATTTTTTTCATATAAGCCTGAAGTTGAACGGGCAAAAGTAAGTTATTTTTCAACAACTTCCCCCAGTAATGTAGCAGAAGTTGCGCCTGTGACATGCACCCTTACATACGCTCCCGGGCCCGATTGCGTTTTGGTGAAAACAGCGACCTTGTTTTGGGAATTCCTTCCAAAGTACTGGTTGTCTGATCTTTTAGACTTTCCCTCGACCAAAATATCGAATATTGTTCCAACATCTTTCTTGTTGTTTTCGAGCGACAATTGCTGCTGAAGGTCTATGATCTCTCTCAGCCTACGATCTTTTACCTCTTCAGGCACATTGTCGGTAAGGGTTTCTGCGGCCAGTGTTTGAGGCCGTTCTGAATATTTGAACATGAATGCGGCGTCATAGCCCACCCATGTCATCAGCGAAAGCGTATCCTGGTGGTCCTCTTCGGTTTCATCGCAAAACCCGGCGATGATATCGGTGGAAATGGCGCAACCCGGAATGATCTCCCTGATGGCTGTTATACGTTCCTGGTATTCCTCACGGGTGTATTTGCGGTTCATCAGGTCGAGCATGTGGTTGCTCCCCGACTGAACCGGCAAATGAATGGCTTTGCATAAATTATCATGCTGTGCAATGGTCTTGAGCAGCGTGTCGGAGATGTCTTTCGGGTGCGAGGTGGCAAACCGGATGCGCATCAGCGGGTTCACTGCGGCAACCTGCCCGAGCAGATCTGAAAAAGTGATGATACGGCCTCCCGCCTCCCATGAATAGGAGTTGACATTTTGTCCGAGCAGGGTCACCTCCCGGTAGCCTTTTTCAAACAGGTCGCGGGTTTCACGTACAATTGAGGCTGCATCCCGGCTGCGCTCCTGCCCGCGTGTTGATGGCACCACACAATAGGAGCAGTAGTTTTCACAGCCGCGCATGATGGAGATAAAGGCAGAAACCCCGTTCGAATCAAGCCTTACCGGGGTAATGTCGGCATAGGTTTCATCAACCGATAGAATAGTGTCGATGGCCCGCTGGCCGGTTCCGACCTGCTCAAGAAGTTGTGGCAGATGCCGGTAAGCATCAGGCCCTGCAACCAGGTCGAGCAGTTGCTCCTCTTCCATCAGTGCTGTTTTGGTGCGGTCGGCCATGCATCCAAGCAATCCGATCACCAATTCCGGATTTTTTTTGCGCAGCGATTTAAAATATTGAAGGCGTTTTCTCACCCGGTCCTCTGCATTTTCACGGATTGAACAGGTGTTGACAAAAATAATCCCCGCCATCATCACATCGTCGGTATACGCGTAGCCGCTTTCTGTTAAAATGGATGCAACAATCTCACTGTCAGAAAAATTCATCTGGCACCCGTAGGTCTCGATATATATATTTTTATTTTTTTTCACGTTGATGTATTACCTTTTGGCGGCAAAGCCGATTAAGCATAAAAATGAGGTGCAAAGGTATGGATTAAGTTTATTGTCTTACTTTTGCAGTGGATTTGAGCACCAAACAAGGTATCCGAATGACAAAGAACTTAGTGATTGTTGAGTCTCCGGCCAAGGCCAAAACCATTGGCGGGTTTCTGGGAAAGGATTTTACGGTGAAGTCCTGTATGGGACACGTTGTCGATCTGTCGAAGAAAGATCTAGGCGTTGATATTGAAAATGGGTTTATTCCCAGGTATATCATTTCACCTGAGAAGAAAAAAGTGGTTGCCGAACTTACCCGGCTTGCCAAAGATGCGGAATGGGTATGGCTGGCATCTGACGAGGACCGCGAAGGAGAAGCCATCTCATGGCATCTCATCGAAGCCCTGGGACTGGATGAAAGCAAAACCAAGCGCATCGCCTTTCATGAAATCACCAAAACTGCGATACAGCAGGCCATTGAACATCCGCGCAGCATCGATAAAAACCTTGTCGACGCACAACAGGCGCGCAGGGTGCTCGACCGCCTCGTGGGATTTGAACTGTCGCCATTGCTCTGGAAGAAGATTAAGCCGTCGCTATCTGCCGGCAGGGTTCAATCTGTGGCAGTGCGGCTGATCGTTGAAAGGGAAGAAGAGATCAAAAATTTCCTCAGCACTTCTGCCTTCCGGATTGTCGGCGACTTCATCCTCAAAACAAATGAAAAAGGCAGTTCCGTGAAGGCCGAACTGAACAAGCGCTTTGTGAAAAAAGAAGAAGCAACAGCCTTCCTGCAGAAATGCATCGATGCACAATATACAATTGAAGATGTAGATACCAAGCCTGCAAAAAAAACCCCCGCCCCGCCATTCACCACATCCACCCTGCAGCAGGAGGCCTCCAGAAAACTCGGCTTCTCCGTGGCCAATACCATGCGTGTGGCCCAGGAACTCTACGAATCGGGGTTTATCACCTACATGCGTACCGACTCGGTGAACCTTTCCGATATGGCGCTCGCAATGTCGCGGACTGAAATTACGGCCTCCTTCGGGGCTGAATATGTGAAAACACGAAAATTCGCAACCAAAACCAAGGGTGCTCAGGAAGCCCATGAAGCCATTCGCCCGACCTACATGACCAACAAAACCATTGAAGGGGACAAGTCGCATAAAAGGCTGTATGAGCTGATCTGGAAACGCACCATCGCCTCGCAGATGGCGGATGCCGAACTTGAAAAAACTACTGTCACCATTGGTGTTTCGGCCACTGCTGAAAAATTTATTGCCAAAGGCGAAGTGATCAGGTTCGACGGATTCCTTAAAGTCTACATGGAGTCGACAGACGATGATGAACAGGGCGGCGAAGAGGGCATGCTTCCCCCCATGAATGCCGGCGAACAGCTCGGGCTGGTTGAAATGACAGCCCAGCAAAAATTCACCCAGCAGCCGTTCCGGTATACGGAAGCCATGCTGGTAAAAAAGCTGGAAGAACTTGGTATTGGCCGGCCATCCACCTATGCCCCCACCATTTCCACCATCCAGAAAAGGGAGTATGTGGTCAAGGAAGACCGCCCCGGCGTTCAGCGTGAATTTGCCTTGGTGACCCTGAAAAAATCAACCATCACCGAGGAGATAAAAAGCGAAACGGTCGGTTCGGAAAAGTCAAAGCTGTTTCCCACCGATATCGGAACCCTGGTGAACAGTTTCCTGATCCAGCATTTTGACAACATCCTTGACTATAATTTCACGGCCAGCGTGGAGGAGGAATTTGACGAAATCGCTGAAGGAAAAATTGTCTGGAACCAGATGATCAAAGAATTCTATTTCCCTTTTCACAAGCAGGTTGAAGGCACCCTTGAAAACACCGGGAAGGTGAGCGGGGAGAAACTCCTCGGAAAAGATCCCAAAAGCGGCGAGAATGTATTTGTGAAGATTGGCCGTTACGGGCCGATGGTTCAGATGGGAGATGCCGATGCTGAGGCAAAACCGAAATTTGCCTCCCTGAAAAAAGGCCAGAGCATTGAGACCCTCACCCTTGAAGAAGCCCTTGACCTTTTTAAACTTCCACGCACAGTGGGAGAATTTGAAGAAGCCGAGGTGGTGGTTGCAACCGGTCGGTTTGGCCCCTATATTCGCCATAAATCGCTCTTTTATTCTCTCCCGAAGGAGATCGATCCTCTTACCGTCGAACTTGAACGGGCCATTGAGATAATCCTGGCCAAACGGCAGTCCAACAGCCAGAAGATCCTGAGGGAATTCACGGACAATAAAACCCTGATCCAGGTGCTTAATGGCCGTTTTGGACCATATGTTGCCTGCAACAAGGAAAATTACAAGATACCCAGAGGGAAAGATGCCAAGGCGCTGACCCTGGAAGAATGCAAGGCCATCATCGCAGAAACACAACCTTCAAAGTCAAAATCGAAGAAGAAAAAGTAATGTCCCATGGATATTTCCCCTTTTTTTGAACCGCTCAACCCGGACGAATTCCAATATTTCGGAGATACTTCCGGGCAAGGCCGGCTTGGCAACATCATAGGCATCCATACCGAAGCGGGCGGCCTGCCTGATTATGGAGGCTCGAACATCGCCCTGATCGGTGTCACCGACGACAGGAGGGCGATTGGCAACGAAGGATGCGGATTGGCTCCCAATGCCATCAGGAAGTACCTTTACGCGCTTAACATCGGACCCTATCCGATAAAAATGGTCGACCTCGGGAATGTTAAAAATGGTTTTTCCGTTTCCGACACCTATTTTGCGTTAAGCTCAGCCATCGCTGAAATGATCGAGAACAATGTTCTTCCGGTGATACTCGGTGGAAGCCAGGATCATACCTTTGCCAACTACCAGGCCTACCAGAGCCTTGGCCAGATCATCAACATTGTTGCGGTCGATCCCATGTTTGACCTGGGAAAATCAGAAGAGGAGCTCAATGCGCGGTCATACCTAAGCAGTATTATTCTGCATCAGCCCAACTACCTGTTCAATTTCGCAAACATAGGATACCAGACCTATTTCATCGACCAGGAGGCCCTCAAGCTGATGAGAAACCTGTTTTTCGACACATTCCGCCTGGGAATCGTGCGCGATACCCTTGAAGATGTCGAGCCCATCGTGCGCAATGCCGACATGCTTACTTTTGATGTATCAGCGATACGGATTTCCGATGCCCCGGGAAATGCAAATGCCACGCCGAATGGATTTTACGGCGAAGAAGCCTGCCAGATCGCACGGTATGCCGGCTTAAGCGACAAGCTGACATCCATCGGATTTTACGAGGTAAATCCAAAGTTCGATAAAACCGGGCAAACGGCCCACCTTGTTGCCCAGATGATCTGGTATTTCATCGACGGCTATTATAACCGCGCCCACGATTTTCCCTTTAAAAACGAAGATGATTACCTGAAATACCGCGTCAGTATCAGGGATCACAAGGAGGAGATCGTTTTTTACAAAAGCAAGCGAACCGACCGTTGGTGGCTGGAAATTCCCCTGCCTGCCGAGCAGCGCATCAAATATGAACGGCACTACCTCGTTCCATGCTCCTATAAGGATTACCAGATTGCCTGTGAAAACGACATCCCCGACCGCTGGTGGATGGTTTACCAGAAATTGATGTAATTATCCCAGCCGCCCGGGGTTCTCACTTAAAAAACTCTTCCACCCTGTGAATTTTTTCCCGGTTTCGGGTCGCCCGTTCTGAAAATAATGGCAAACTGCGGCGGCAAGTCCGTCGGTGGCATCCATGGTTTCGGGTAATTCGGTGATCTTCAGGAGATGAACCAGCATGGCGGCGACCTGCTCTTTCGAAGCTGCGCCTTTACCGGTGATGGATTGCTTGATCTTGCGCGGCGAATATTCGAAAATGGGAATCGACCGCGACAGGGCCGCGGCAATCGCAACACCTTGTGCCCTCCCGAGTTTTAACATCGACTGAACATTCTTTCCGAAAAAAGGAGCTTCGATCGACAGTTCATCCGGGTGGTATTGTTCGATCAGTGAGATCATGCGCTCAAAAATAATTTTAAGCCGTAAAGGATGGTCGTCGTATTTGTTTAATTTTAGCACGCCTAAAGCGAGCACGCTGATCTTGTTCCCGGCAATGCTGATAATGCCGTAACCCATCACGGTGGTACCCGGATCAATTCCCAGAATAATGCGTTCGACGGCCATAAGCAAAATGAAAAAGCTTTCAAAAGTACAGAAAATAATGAACTTGCTGATCCAGCTGGCGATTTTCCTGGTGACTTGCTTTTTCATTTACCGGCAGGTTTTTCAAAAGACCGACCTCCCGGGACTTCTTTCTGCACTTGATGAGCATCTGTGGAAGCCCGAGTTTAAAACCGGGCTTTTGTTTGTTGTTTTAATGATGGCCCTCAACTGGAGTATTGAAGCAGTTAAATGGCAGTACCTGATCGGGAAAGTTGAGGATGTAAGTTTTTTTAGATCTTTCCAGGCTGTTCTGGCCGGCCTTACCGTTAGTTCGTTTATTCCCAACCGGGTAGGAGAGTTCTTCGGGAGGATTTACATCCTTAAAACGGCAAGCCGCATTGAAGGCATCCTGATCACGATGGTAGGAAGCCTGAGCCAGCTCCTGATCACGGTGCTTGCAGGTTCAATGGCCCTGCTGATGCTCATGCCGCGGTTCCTGCCCGACGCCGCTTTCAGCTATGGGTATCTCTACTTCTGCCTTGCCACGCTTCTTATTGCCCTTGATTTATTGCTGGTTGCCCTGTTTTTCAAACTCTCGTTCCTGGCCACCCTGAAGGAGCGGATCTTACAAAACAGGTTGAAGAGGCTGAGGAAATTTTTCAGAATATTTGCATTCTATCATAACCGGGAAATGGCCACGGTCTTGTTTTTGAGCCTTTCCAGGTATCTTGTCTTCTCGACGCAGTTTTACATCCTCCTGGTGTTGTTCGATGTAACGATCCCTTACTTTGTTGCACTGGCCCTGATCGCCCTTGTTTACCTGATTATGGCAATCATTCCGACAATTACCCTCACCGAACTGGGCGTAAGGGGTTCTGTGGCGATTTATATTTTCGGGCTTTGGTTTGGCCAGGCTGCCACGTCGGGCAAAATCACCATGGGCGTATTTGCTGCATCAACGCTTTTGTGGATGATCAACCTGGGGCTGCCGGCCCTGGCCGGAACAATATTTGTTTTTCGCCTGCAATTTTTCAGAAAAACGGTTGCATGATGGGGATCCTTGAAATCTGCGCAACGCTTATGTTGACTGTGATGGCAGTCTATGCATTGATGATCGGCTCCGTCACCGCCGGGTTGATACGGACGCTTAAACGGCATCCGCTGCAATCGGCTCAGCCGGCTGGGTTTGTTACGGTTATCATACCTGTCCGCAATGAGGAGGGCAACATCGTCCGGATCCTGGCAGAGATGCACGAACAGGATTACCCGGCTCAGAGCCTTGAGGTGATCGTGGCCGATGATTACAGCGACGACGCCACCATGGAATTTGTAAAGCAGTTTGCCAGGGAACATCCCGGCTTTCCCCTTGTCACGGTCTTTCCCCCGGGCAATGAGCCTGTGGGGACAGGAAAAAAGCGGGCGATTGAGCGGGCTGTTGCCATCGCAAGAGGAGATATCCTGTTGTTTACGGATGCCGATACCTGCCGGGGGACAGGCTGGATCTCATCCATGGTTTCCTGCTTTGCATTCCCTGCAACCAAAATGGTGCTGGGTCCTGTTTCGTTCACCCGGGAGAAAAACCTGCTACAAAGGGTACAATCGCTGGAATTTCTCGGGCTGATGGGCACTACTGCCGGAAGCTCCGCACTGGGATATCCGGTGATGTGCAACGGCGCCAACCTGGCCTACAGGCGCGAAGCATTTTATCAATGCGGGGGTTTTAGCGGAAACCTCCGGTACAGTTCCGGGGATGATCAGTTTATGATGAGCGCGATCAGGAAGCATTATGGGAAGGGATCCGTGGTTTTTAATACCGAACCGGTGTCGGGGGTCAGCACTGTGCCCGAAGCGACCCTGGGAGGCTTTATTAATCAGCGTATCCGCTGGGTTTCCAAAAGCCGGGGATATCGCGACCCAGCTGTGATACTGGTCGGGATGTTTACCTGGTTAACTCACCTGCTGCTGTTGACTGGCATTGTTGCGGGCATCTGGTTCCCGGTGATTTTCCCGGTTGCATTCGTCCTCTGGCTTGCGAAAATTCTGCTGGAATTCCCGATTGTCTGGCTCATGATGCGGTTTTTCGGGAAGAGGGAGCTGGCAGGGTATTATTTTATCGCGCAGGCCTGGCAATTGGTCTATGTTCCGCTGGCGGGCTTGCTGGGGCTGTTTCTTCCGTACCGGTGGAAAGGGAGAAGAAGTTAGCGGCTGCAGCAAGGTCGGATGGGTGGGTGATTTTCAGGTTTACCGGGTCGCCTTCGATGAGGTGTATGGTTTCTCCGAAACTTTCGGCCACCATGGCATCGTCGGTAAAACTGTCGCGGTATTCCTGTTCATAGGCTTTTTGAAGGGTGGCGGCATGAAAAACCTGGGGTGTTTGAACCACACGGTACTCCAGGCGGTCAACCGCATGGCTTACCAGGCGGTCAGTGTTACCTGAAACCCTCCTCAGCGATTCGTTGAGCGGTATAACAGGGATGCAGTTTCCAAGTTGCTCAGCTGTGAGGAAGGCATTCCTGATAAGCGATGCAGTAATCAGGGGCCGTGCGCCGTCATGAACCGCAACCAATCCGTCGCCGTCAAGGCATGACAGTGCATTTTTAACCGAATGAAAGCGGGTTTTGCCCCCCTCCACAACCTGGTGCGTCAGGACAAAATTATGCTCGGCACAGAGTTGACTCCATCTGGAGAACTGGCCGGCCGGTAATGCAATCGTCAGTGAAATGTCAGGATAGGCGAGGTGAAAAGAATTCATGCTGTGCATCAGCAACGGTATTCCACCAAGCAGGAGGAATTGCTTCGGGATCCCTGCATCCATCCGGCTCCCTGAACCTCCCGCCACAATGACCGCCGACTTTTTCAACAAATGGTGAAATTAAAAATGGTAAAATTCGGAAAAGCAAATCAAAAATGGTAAAATGGCAAAATGGTAAAATGGCAAAATGGCAAAATGGCAAAATGGCAAAATGGTAAAATGGTAAACTAAGCACTATTTTACCATTTTACCATTTTACCATTTTACATTTGTCAAAGGATCAGCATCGGGTTGCCGTAGGTGAAGAACTTATATTTTTTATCGATGGCAACCTCGTAGGCTTTCATGAGGAGGTCATAGCCGGCAAACGCGGCGACCATCATCATCATCGGCGACTGCGGCATATGCAGGTTGGTGATCATGGCGTTGGCGATGCTGAATTCATAGGGGGGGAAGATGAATTTATTGGTCCAGCCCCTGTAAGGTTTGAGGGTGCCTGCAACGGTCACCGACGATTCGATGGCTTTCATGGTGGTAGTTCCAACTGCCACGATCCGTCCTTTGTGTTGCATGGTGCGATTCACCATTTCGGAGGCTTCAGGTTCGATGATCATCTCCTCTGAATCCATTTTATGCTTGGTTAAATCCTCCACATCGATGGTGCGGAAGTTTCCGAGCCCGAGGTGCAACGTGATCTCTGCGAAGGAAACCCCCTGCAATTCGAGGCGTTTCATGATCTCGCGGCTGAAATGAAGCCCGGCGATCGGGGCTGCGACGGCGCCTTCGTGCTTGGCAAAAATAGTTTGGTACCGCTCCTCATCTTCTGAGTTGGCCTGGCGGTTATGAATTTTAGGCAAAGGGGTTTCACCCAGTCGCTGGATGGTTTTTTTAAACTCTTCGTAGGGTCCGTCAAAAAGGAACCGGATGGTGCGGCCACGTGAAGTGGTATTGTCGATGACCTCTGCAACCAGCGAGTCGTCTTCACCGAAATAGAGTTTGTTGCCGATCCTGATCTTGCGGGCAGGGTCAACCAGAACGTCCCAGAGGCGCGATTCACGGTTCAGTTCGCGAAGCAGGAACACTTCGATCTTGGCCCCTGTTTTCTCCTTTTCCCCGAAAAGCCGTGCCGGGAATACTTTTGTATTGTTGATGATAAAAACATCACCTTCGCCAAAATAGGTAAGGATGTCCTTAAATTGCCCGTGTTCAATGGTTTGCGTTTTACGATCAAGAATCAGCATGGGAACATCGTCACGATTTTTCGAAGGTTCGTTGGCGATCAAATCGGGCGGTAAGTGGAAGCGGAACTGGGATAATTTCATGATTTTCTGCCTGTTTCAAAGGGCGGCAAAGGTACAGTTTTTTTTCATGATTGTCAAGGTTTTTTACAGATAGGCTATGCGCATAGTCAAAAATATCGCTTTCGGGCGCCATAGATACCTGTTTGCAGAAATTGTAATATTTTTCTATCTTTGCACCCCTCAATTCGCATATTCGTCATTCGCATTTTCGTCATTCGAGACGGGCCCATAGCTCAGACGGTTAGAGCAGCTGACTCATAATCAGCTGGCCACAGGTTCAAGTCCTGTTGGGCCCACAGCAAAATCAACCACTTACAACGTTTTTTGTAAGTGGTTTTTTCTTTTGGCACATACAACGGCAAACACAGGGTTATAGTTATTCGCCTTTGATGACCATTCTATTCAGGTGATTTATCACGAAAGACAATACCCAAATTTATTTCAGGCGGGGTTCAGGGCAGCCCTCCATTTTCAGTCACGGTTTGCCACTCGATGCGGACGCATGGGAATACCAGATGGATGGCTGTCTCAAGGTTGAAAAACGCTACACGACAGAAAATGTGAGAATTATGTAATAAATTTCCAAGATTATATAACACTTTTCCGTTAAAACATAATCATCTTTGAATTGTAATTTTTGCAACAGTCAGTCAGTACATAAACACTATAAGTAAACCGGCATTTGTTGTCGAAGATGGCCTTCAGTTTAGAGTCGAATGTCTTTTAATGAAAAATAGGACTTAATTACAATGAATACGTAGGAATATAACGTCAAAAAATACAAAAAAGAAGGAGTAAATCATTAATAAGTTTAATCTTAAAAACAAACCACATGAAAGCAAAAATTCTGTATATTTTGACATCCGGTACTTTGTTATTATTCCCGATTATGAATTTTGCCCAGGCTCCCAATTTGGGCACTGTGGGCAGTTTTGTGCTTTTCTCTTCTGCGGGAGCTGTAACCAACACCGGAATTTCGCACATCACAGGAAATGTAGGCACAAACTCAGGTTCCAGCACCGGGTTTGGCAATGTGAACGGGCAGATGCACGATGGTGATGGCGTGAGTGCATCAGCTTCCGCTGATTTGCTCACTGCATATAACCTGCTGAATGGGACAACACCTATGTTCTTTCCTGCGCCTCTTTTAGGTAATGGCGACACACTTAACGAAGGTGTTTATTCAATTTCCGCGGCTGCATCGCTGAACCTGGACCTATATTTAGACGGGCAGGGAAATGCAAATGCTGTATTTATTTTCCAAATCCAGGGTGCATTCTCCTCCGGCCCCTCTTCCCGGATACTTTTGCTTAATGGTGCGCAAGCATGTAATGTATACTGGAAAGTAGAAGGTTTAGTGAGTCTGGCCGCTGGTACCAAGATGAAGGGAACTATCATCGCCCACAATGCTGCAATAGAAATATTCTCAGGCAGCAGACTTAATGGAAGAGCCCTTTCTATTGCAGGAGCAGTTACTGTTCACGGAGTGAAGGCATTTACCCCGGTCGGTTGCGGAAGTCCTGTGCTCACCGGACCCGATGCTCCTGCCCTTGCTTCAACAGCATGCTATGCATTATTTTCTGCTGACGGAGCTGTTTCAAACAGCGGCATCACGCATGTTGTTGGGGATATTGGAACGAATGTAGGTTTAACCACAGGCTTTGATCCTTTACTCGTAACCGGTACCATACATCCCATTCCGGATATCTCCACAGCAACCTGCGCAGCCGATTTACTCAATGTATATAATTATCTCAATCTCCTGCCTTATGATATCAACCTGTTATATCCTGCACAGTTTGGAAACAACCTGAATCTGACTCCGCATACGTATCTCCTTGATGCTGCTACAGTATTAACAGATAGTCTTTACCTCGATGCGCAAGGTAACCCCGATGCAGTATTTGTTATCAAGATAAACGGTGCACTTTCAACAAGTACCTATTCAAAAGTCATTTTGACAAACGGAGCGATGGCAAGAAATGTGTTTTGGAAAATTGAAGGTGCAGTGAGCATAAATAATTATTCAGTTTTCTGCGGAACAATAATTTGTAACAACGGTGCTCTGGGGCTGAATACCGGAGTTATACTTGACGGCAGAGCGCTTACAACTACCGGGGCATTGACTACCGTTGCAATAACTGTCAATAGTACCAATCCTGTGGTTCCTGCCAATCTTTACCTGACCAATATCATTGTTGCAGATACCAGAGTGTATAATGCCATGCAAACCATTACCGTGGCGGGAAATGGAACCTACTTTATCGTACAGCCTGGTGGTAATGTTAGTATGATTGCGGGACAAGAGATCCACTATATGCCGGGAACCACTGTTCTGAGCGGAGGTTACTTACATGGATATATCAGCGAATCCCCCTGCGGGATGCAACCTCTTTCGATGTTGACTACCACTGTAAATGAGAATAAACCGATTATAGGCGATAAGTCGAACCTCTTCAGAGTTTATCCCAACCCCACAGAAGGAAAATTTACGCTCGAATTGTTAGCCTCAGAACAATTATCTCGCCCGGTGGTGCAGATTTACAGCATGCTTGGAGCAAAGGTCATTGAAGAGGACATGACAGGTAATAAGTCAAAAGAATTTTCCATCAATAACATGCAACCCGGAATTTATTTTATTCATGTGACGATGGGAGACAGGTCATCTAACGCTAAAATCATTAAGAAATATTAATTGCTGTAACCACCACTCGTAAAGGGTGGTTTTTAAATTACTTCCTGAACAATGCCCATTAATATGAACCGTGAGATTTTCAATCAGTGGGTGCGGAGCTACCAGGTTACTGTTGTCGTTGTACCCCGATGAAAAAACACTCCATGAGTCCGGATTGACCATATTAAAATCATGGAGGAGATAAGGAAGCTTTTGCGTAGTGGCAATTACGGGATTGCAAAGAGAAAACCCATTTCTCTGGAAAACGTGTGAAACATACAACATTATTTCAAATTTGTGTAATACCTGTGATTAAAAGGGTATTTACCTTTGCGCAGTTGAATTCCGGTAATTTAAAAAACGAGAAAATGAAAAATTTTAGTTTATTATTGTTATTCGGGTTGTCTGTGTTCACTGCATCAGCACAAACATATATTGGAATTGATATTCAAATCAAACCACCAAGCACAATTCTTCATAAACGGTTTATCGCCATACCTGACACATTGCCGGGTGGTGCATGCAATGGAATTTCAATAGTAGTTTATGGCGGAGATATACTTTACACAGTAGAAATAGGTTCACAATGCTGGTTTAAAAATAATTTATCTGTTGGTACAAAAATCAACAGTAATCAAAATCAAACTGATAACGGAATCATTGAAAAATACTGTTACGACGATTTAGATTCGTTATGTAAAGTTTACGGTGGACTCTACCAATGGAGCGAAATGGTTCAATATCTTAATGGAGCAAATAATACAACGAATTGGAATCCTATACCTACAGGCGATGTTCAGGGTATTTGTCCGGGCGGATGGCATATACCGACCAATGGTGAATGGGGAGCACTGGTGACTTATTTGGGTGGGGTGGGGGTTGCCGGAGGAATGATTAAGGAAAAAGGATATACTCACTATCTGTTTCCAAATACTGCAGCCACCAATTCCGTGGGGTTTACGGCTTTACCTGCCGGCGAACGCTGGAGTAACGGAAATTTCTATTATAAGGGCAAGGATGCTATCTTCTGGACTGTGTCGCCAGGTTATAATCCCAATACTGATGTATATTATCGTGGAGCATCGTATTCAATCGCCGCCTCAACCAATGGCCAGTTTTATAAAGTGACAGGACTATCCACTCGCTGTCTCAAAGATAGATCGTTGAACAATGGTTTAAAGTCGACACTTATCAGTGAAGGAGAAGTTGAAAAACCTTCCATGCTGATATACCCCAATCCCACAAATGGTAATTTCACACTGTTACTTAAGGGCGATCATGACCTTGAAAATGTTGAGGTAAAGGTTTATACCATGGATGGGGTAATGGTGATGAATGAAAGGCTGCATGGAGAGAAACAACACGAATTCAGCATGGTTGATTTTTCAGATGGACTTTATTTTGTTATGGTTACGGCAGATGGTTCAACTGAAATACTCAAATTGATCAAAATGAAGTAATGTTGCCACGATTCTTTCACCGACGGGGTGCAAGGTTTCCTGTTACAATTTTACCAATTTAACCGTTTCAGCAAGGTTTCCTGCAACAACATGTATAAAATAGAGGCCCGGTGGCATGGCTGTGATGGATAAGTTGTATTTCCTGTCACCGTTCAGCTGTTCATCAAGCACTTTGACACCGTTCATATTCATAATTTCAACCCTCGCATCCTGTGATCCTGTATCGCCGGTCAGTTCAATTGTAAAGGTTCCGGAGGTGGGATTCGGGTATATTTTTAAGAATGGGGTAACTGAACCCACCGGAAGTGTTTCAATCCCTGCAACCACTGTAAGCATGGAGGGTGCCATCCCGCCGCAATACTGGTTGTTCGTGGTAATGTACCCGTGCAGATATCCACCGGATGCAGCCATTGTCCCCGGCTGATAGAATATATTCTGACCGGCGATCATGGTGGCGCTTCCGCCACTCAGCACTGCAAAGGTGTTGCCGTTCCCCGGAACAAAAATGGTCTGGATGGCGTTATAACATAGTATATTTCCGGAGTTCACTACGGTATTCCCTGTATTGTAGGTTGAGACAATAACGGTGATGGCAAATTGCGGAGATACCGCGCCGTTTCCACAATCATTCGTCCCATAAACACTTATGTTTCCTGAAACAGCCGCTGCCGAAAAATCAACTGTGATGCTGTTTGTATTGGACCCTGATGCAGGGGTCGCCCCTGATGGTAAAGCCCACACATAACCGGTCGCATTTGGAATGGCCGGAACCGTATAAACAAGTCCCGTATGTCCCTGGGCAGTCACGGCCGGACCCGAAATCACCCCGGCGGCACCGGTTAATCCCTTCAAGGTGACTGCAGTTGCAGCACTGGCACCAGCACAGCCATAAAGATCAGTGACGGTAACGGTGTAACTTCCTGTGGCATTTACATTGATGCCGGAAGTGGCAGCGCCGTTCGACCACAGGTAGCCGGAATAACCTGCCAGTGGTGCTGTTGATGGAATTACCCATGTCGGACTGCTCACGATGGTGCCATTATATCCATGTCCGGTAAGGTCTGCGGCCGATGTTCCTGCTCCTTCATCGAGCCTGTAGCAGGCAGTCAAACCGTTTGTATTTGGCGGAAGGACCATGCTCATGCCTGCCTGGATCTGGGCCTGCGACCTGGCTATATTCCAAATACGTATTTCATCCATTCTGCCTTGGAAATATTCGGCATTATCCCATCTCCTGCCTATTCTCCATTCTTCGGTGCCGGCTGGCAACACAGAGGCAGTTGCAAAAGAGCCCGCAGCTACGCCGTTGATATAAATCCTGATGGCCGTTTGATCATAAGTGGCTGCAACATGGGTCCATACGTTCAGCGGCAGGTTTGAAGTGCTGCCGGCGGTGATCCAGGCACCGGAAAAGAATCCGGCGATGATCTGCTGTCCGCTTAAATACATCGAAAATGTCACTTTTCCGTCGCCGAGGTACGCTTCTGTGACAAGGGCCGGGGTGGCAACGGTTGCAGCGGTCTGGTAAAACCAGCCTTCAACGGTAACCCGGCTGCTGCTGAAGGCCGAATTGATGCCCGAAGGAATGGTCACATAACTTGAGGTGCCATTGAATTGCAAGGCATTGCCACCGCTGGAAGATAATTGCACCGATCCTCCCGGACAAAATGCGGTGGGTCCGTTTGCGAAAATTGAAGGATTCACAACCGGACAGCTTATCACCAGGTTATAAGGAGAACCTGTACCGGTACAACCATTAACATCGGTGGCAACGACAACGACAGGGAAGGTGCCTGTTTGGGCTGGAACTCCGCTCAACACACCATTGGCGGCCAGTGCCAGGCCATTTGGTAACACGCTTGCAGTACTATAGGTGACTGCCGGCGCTCCTCCGGAAGAGGTAAAAGTCTTGCTGAAAACAGTTCCTGCCGTACCGGTCGCAGGTGTTGGATTTATAACCGTGATCAGCGGGCAGATCCTCAGGATCCCGATGCCGGCAACGGATTGTCCGTCGGGATTGAAAACCGTAACTGTCTGCAAACCGCCAGTGGCAGCATTTGTATTGATATTCAACGTAATATGTGTAGGATTGGTATAGGTTACGCTGTTAACCACAACACCTCCTGTAACGGTGGCTGTAATATGATGAAAAGCCAATGCCGGCGCCGGAAGATTGGAGCCCGGATCATAAAATCCGCTGCCGCTGACCGAATTGCCGGTTACCACAATATTGACCGAAGACTGTCCGGCTGATGCCACAGCGGGACTGCAGGTTGCGGGGGTAGCAGGCGGCGGTGCGATCAGTTTGGTGACATTGCAGCCATAAACATTGGCCCCTGAACAATATTGGTTTACCATCCACATCGTCATATCATCAAGCGGATCAAGCGAAACATAAGAGTAATCTCCCCATCTCCTTCCGCCGGCACCTCCGGGGTCGCCGGAAGGATTATAGGCTGTGGCGCTTGCGGTGGTCAAGGCGATGGACTGCGTGGTCCCTGCCGGATCAACGGATAAACGGCCGGTTGTGGCGGCATTGGCATGGTCGGCGTTACCACCGGCAGTTAAACCGAATGCAGCGTGACCTTGTCCGGAGACCATAACCGACGGGAAGAAGTACCACCTGGGGTTGGAGGCTGCAGGGTCGAAAACAGTTCCTGACTGGTTTACTGCCGGTGTAGTGGCCAGGTTCATCAGATCATACCAGCGCACTCCGTTGCGATTTGCCGAAGTGGTGGTGCCCGATGCATTCACGTAAATAGTTTGCGCGGTCCACAAATGTCCGCCCCTGATCATGGCGGCGTAAAGCCTGTCATCAATGGCGTCGAGGTTCCCATTGGTGCCCCCGGTATTGCCTGAATGGGGAACGATATGAGGACCAGAGGTGGAATTAACTGTGACGGGAATATTTGATGAAATAGTTGGCACGCCAGCCGGCGTACTCACCCTGCGCAACATGAGGGTGCCATAGGTAGCGTTATCCACGCCGATAAAATATCCCTGGGTGGCCGAAATGTCAAAATTATCAACGCCTTGCGGCGTATACGGACCAGCGCCGGCTCCCAGTGCCAGGTTGAGGAAAGGATACACCGTATATGCGCCGCCTGATTCCAGGTTCAGCCGGTTAATCACATAGCCGTTTGTGTGAACAAAATTCCCGGCCAGCGAAAACATATTTCCCCCGATATAAACGGCGTTTACATCGATCCCGATGGTAGGGTAGTCAAAGAACGTATTTGCCTCACTGGTAAACTGGGTGAATGTCCACACAGTACCGCCAGTGATGGTTGATGTATTGCTTACGGCGATTAACAACCTGTTTGCAGCAGCACCATTATTTGGCACGTCAATAATGATCAGGATCCATTTGCCCGAAAGCCGGTCGTACCGAACCCGCGGATCCGAAGTAAAATTGGATGTTATTGCGCCTCCGATCGGGGTCATGACCGAGGCGAAGAAGGCTTCGGGGGTTGCATTCAAAACCCCATCAGCCACCCCGGTGGTTGAATTAAATGACCTGATGATTCCGTTAACTGCCACGATATACTGAGTGGGGCCGATGGCTCCCATATCGTCAGGGGGAAAAGGCCCGAATGCGGATGAACTGGTAAATCCGCTGAAGGAAAGGCCAATTGTCTGAGGCTGGTCAGAAGCCTGGCCCCGATAAGCATTGGCAGACTGGTCATATTCTGGAAAACCTGCGGCAGGCCTGGATTCAGGATTTTGAGGCAGGTTCGAGCGATCGGGATTTTCCATTTCAGGCCGCACGTGCATCTGCGGTTCGGGATTTCTTTTTGCCCGGTCCATAATTTCAGAAACAGTTTCTGCCCTGGCAGGATGAACCACCAATGGAGTTCCTGCCGACTGTTCATTTTGTGCGAAAGATTGTGATATGGATGTGAATAAGATCAACATCATGATGATTGGCAGCAGAATGCTCAGGTGAGTTATTTTTTTATTCATAGCTGAAGGTTTTACAGGTTAAGAAACAGATATTTTGGCTTAAAAGTTAAGCCATGATCAGGGGTTCAAAAAAGCCATTTACAGGGGGTGACCCCGTAAATGGCTTTTCTGCCGGTAAAATATTTAACCCGATACCGGGAACTTGCTCTATTGCCTGACAATCTTCTGCATGCCAGCCCGGTTATTTTGCGTAACCTTTAATACGTAGAGCCCGGGTGCCTGGTTGGCCAGTGTGAATTCATGGCGCTTTCCTGTTTCGAACTCCTTCTCAATGATCAAAGCCCCTAAAAGGTTGTAACATTGCACCTTCACCAGTTCTCCTTCGGGTTCGGCGGATAATTCAAGCGTGAAGGCACCGGACGTTGGATTTGGGTAAACTTTGAAGAATGAATCCCCTGCGATTATTGCAGGCATCTCATTCCCGGCAGTTCCGGCAATGCCATTCTCGACAGATTTTGCAACAACCGGCGTACAATAGGTATCGGTGGTTGTGATCCGGCCAAGGAGATGACCTCCGCTGTATACCGTTAACCCGGGCATGAAAAAGATATTTTGCCCGGCAACAAATTCGGCGCTGCCGCCATTCAGAACATAGTAGTAGGATCCACCGCCGGCCACCGTGATGGTTTGCGTGGCAGCATAGCATACGGTCGACCCCGGTGTTATGACAATATTGGCAGGGTAAACGAATTGCGGGATGACGGTTATGCCTAACTGGTAAGGAGAACTGCTTCCGCAGAGGTTGTTCGCTGTAACACTCAACACTCCGTCGCTTGTTGCCGACAGGATGATGCTGGTTCCGCTTCCGGTAATAATCCCCGTACCGCTGAATGACCAGGTGTAGGATGTTGCTCCGTATACCTCAGGAATGCTGTAGGACTGTTCGGTACCTTCACCAATCACTGCCGGGCCCGAGATCAGGTCAGGCATTGCCGGTGCCGTATAACACATATTGTATGCAAGGGTGTAGGAGCCGAAATTGCTTGAATATCCAAGCACTTTAAGCGTGTAATATCCACTGGCGACCGGGGTCCATTCGATCTTTGACAATGTGCCGTCGCAACCGTCGTCATTGTAGGCAACCTCTGCACAGCTTGCATCAAGCACTTGCAGGTAACTGTCATAATTTGCAGTAGCCCCGTCGCCGCAACCGGTCTTGAACGTATATGAATACCCGGTGTAAGCATAAAACTTGTAGTTTTTACATCCGTAACTGTCAATGGATGAGGAGGAAAGCTGCCAGGTTTCATTGGGAGATATCTGATAATCATAAACCGGGCAAGTATGGCACAGCTCAGGACAAATGATCTTGAAACTATGTATTCCGGCATATGTGTCTTCATCATCCAGCATGATATAATAGGTGGTGCCGGCAGTCCATTCCATGGAGCCATATTGTCCGGGGCTTTGAACGTAAGATATGCAATTCCAGTCGCCGGCAGAGCAGGATCCTGCTTTCCATAGGTAATCAACCCAACTTCCTGCGGCATTGACCTCGATGCTGTACTGGCCCGTTGTGGGTGCTACGAAGCTGTAGATTTGTTCAAAGCCGGGCGAGGAATAACATGGGTTGTAACCCCACACACCCGGTCCGCCCCCTGCAAATGCAACCGACTGGTTGCATGCCAGGGAGATGATGCCCTGACAGGGGTTTGGTTCGTTTATATAAAATGTTTGCGGCCCTACAACTCCATTTTCATCATCAAGCAGGATGTAGTAGGTTGTACCGGCCGTCCAGAACATGTTGCCGTAATTGCCGGGGCTCAAAACATCCTGGATACAGTTCCATCCGGTTGATCCACACGAGGTACTCCATGCGTAGTCAACATAGTATTCTGTCGTGCTGGAAACATTCAGACTATAATATCCGGTATAAGGTGCTACAAAACTGTACACACTCTCAACTCCGGGACAGAGCCAACTGCAGGGGCCTGCAATATTTGAATTCCATCCCCCGGTTCCGCCCCCGTTATAGGTCTGGCTGTAATCAGGTCCGGTTCCGCCGATGGAAACAGTGTTCAGGCAAGGGTTCAGGAAGACGTAGAACGTTTGCGTGGTAAGAGCGGTCGATTCAGCATCCGCCAGGATATAATAGGTGCTGCCGGCAGTCCAGTAAATGGAACCATAGGTGCCTGGATAATAAGCATCATCTATGCAGGTCCATACACCTCCGTCGCAGCTTGTTTTCCACATATAGTCGATCCAGTGCGAATTTGATGCAGAGACTGCAATGCTGTAGTAACCCGTGTACGGAGCTGTAAAACTGTAAATTTGCTCATTGCCCGGACAAGACCAACTGCCGCACGGTGAAAAAGTTGTATACCATATGCCTGATCCGCTTTTAGAATAAGTCTTTGCATTGGCCGTCCCGCCGGTTCCGAGTGAAATGATATTTGAACATGGTTCTGCGGCGCCGGAAAGTGAGATCACTTTCGGGCTGACAATGTTATTTGCGTTGTGGGGTATATTCAATGACGCCGATTTTGCACCGGAAGAGGTTGGTGCAAAGCGCACGGTGAAAGTGCCCGATGTGCTCGGCGACAGATAAAGGTACGAAGTGCCTATGATGGAAAACTGGCTCGCATCGGCACCGGAAATGTATGCATTTCCTGCTTCGAGGTTCAAATAGTATGGAATATATCCGTCATTATAAACGGTTACGGTCAAATCCTGGTAAGAACCCACGTTGAGTGTCGCGTAGGAGAGCGATGAAGTGGAGGTTGACATGTAAACGCTTGACCCGCCACCATTCAGCCAGTATTGTAAGTTGTTGTTGTTATACGATACATTGAACCGGCCCCACATGTTATTAAAGGATCCATAATTACATTCGCCCCAGGTTGTCCCATGGCAAGTGCCGTATAACTGACCGACCACCCCTCCACCGGAATTGACGATCAGCCCGCCTGAGCTGCCTCCGGTGGTTTGACCGCCGAGCACATTGGTATAGTGAAAATTTGAGGTGCTGAAACCTGTGCAGTTGTATGCCGGAGAGTAATCGTTCGCCACCCGTACATATTTCTGTGGCATCCCGGCAGGATGGTTTACCGAATGCATCGTTTCATTGTCTGCCACGGCACCCGTTGTCCATCCCAAAAAGGCTCTGTATCCTGAAGGAAATTGGTTAAGAAGCACCATTGTAAAATCACTTCCACTATTGGTTGCAATAAGGCTCGACCCGTTGACCAGGACTACATTTGGGTTGGTTCCCCCATTGCATGAGGTGGAGAAAAGGTCGAAACGGGCTTCGAGCGAGGTTGCCGAAGCCTGTGAGCTGAAACAATGGTTGGCTGTTAATAAAAATGGCTGCCAATCAATACCTCTTGCATCATTCAGCAGGCCGCCCGAACAAATATAGTTTACGCCGCTAACGACGAACGATAGTTTGGCTGTACTCGCTTTCAAGGAACCAATATCGCCATAACCATTTGCATAAGAACAATTTACATCCTGATAGCAGTCAAGAGGAGCGTCAGGCATGTATCGGCTGTCGGAGTGGACCACCTTTGGTACGACAAAATACAAATTCTCCGTGATCAACCTGACCGGGATCACTACTTCCATAAAAACATAATCGGCAAAGGTTGTGGTAGTGTAAAAACCATCCTCTTTCAGCATTCCCCTCAGGTCAAACTGGTTAAATGCATAGCCATCTTTGCTGAAGAAATTTACTTTTACGCCATCCGGAAAATTGCCTTCTGAGAAAAAGATCCGGAGTTCATCTGCCTTTGCCGACTTGATACAGGTCGTCCAGACGATGGTATCTTCGTTGATCCTTGCAAGTCTGCCACCGGAAACCGATACTTCGCCCTGGGCTGGTATGTTAATTTCGCTCAGGGAAAACCGGATGGGTTCTTTCAGATCACGCACAACACCTACAGCGAGTGGTTCAACGTATCCCTCGATCAAGGTTCTTTCTGCAGGGGTTAACTCGCCCAGAACATGCATTTCCTGCGGAGTGAGGGCTCTGGTTAAGTGATGCTGCACTGGTTTTTGATGCAGGGCGTTATCAAAATTTACCACATGGCTCTCAGTCCCGATAGAAACTGGTTCAGTGGCTTGGGAATAGGCTGTATGCTGGAAAAATAACAATTGTCCCAGCAATAAAACCGCAATTATGGGAAGAGATAATAAGTAATTTTTTTTCATTTTGTTTGGTTTATATATTATGTAATTAATCGCCGGCTGATACCTGGCATATCTAAACCAAACAAAAGTATATCACTTCACCCGATCCGGACAAAACACAGGGAAGAGATATTTCCGGATTTTACGGGATATATTTCCGCCTTAAAACGGAAAAAAAACGTGGCCGTGTTTTAAAACCCCGTGATCTCGCACGGCAGAGGCCGGGCGAATTTTCTCAGTTAAAGTCCTGGTCCCTCAGCCGTGGCTCGAATCCTGCATCCCTGATAGCCTTCTGGATGCCTGCCGCGTCAAATTTGTGGTTGGCGCCGGCAACACTCACAACATTTTCCTCGATCATGATGCTGCCAAAATCATTGGCGCCGGCATGGAGGCACAGCTGGGCAGTATCTTTCCCAACCGTGAGCCACGAAGCCTGGATGTTCGGGATGTTGGGCAGCATAATCCGGCTGATGGCGATCATGCGGATATATTCTTCGGGCGTAACCTTGTTAACGACCCCTGATTTTTCCTTCAGCACGGTCCTGTCATCCTGGAAAGGCCAGGGGATGAACGACAGGAAACCCTTGTTTCCATCAGGTTTCTGCGATTGAAGTTCACGAAGCGCGCACAGGTGTTCAAACCGCTCTTCGATGGTTTCGATATGCCCGAACATCATGGTTGCCGAGGTGGTCAGGTTCAGTTCATGGGCTGCCCGCATTACGTCGAGCCATGACTGCTTCGAACATTTGGCCGGGGATAGTACTTTTCGCACCCTGTTGGCCAGTATTTCCGCTCCGGCCCCTGGCAAACTGTCGAGACCTGCGGCGACAAGCCGTTCCAGGACAGTTTTAAATGAGAGGTTCTCCTTTTTCGCCAGCCATGCAATTTCAGGGGGCCCAAGGGCATGCAGCCGCACCTCGGGATACCTGCTTTTGAGGTCGGCAAACAGATTTTCGTAAAAATCGAGGCTCAATTTGGGATGCAACCCGCCCTGGAGCAGTAACTGACTGCCTCCCAACCGCTTCATCTCCTCGATCTTGTTGCAGTATTCAGGAATTGAGGTGATGTAAGCATCTCTGCTGCCTGAGGTGCGGTAGAAATTACAGAATTTGCACCCGGAGATGCAGACATTGGTGATGTTTACATTGCGGTCGATGATCCAGGAAACTGTGCCTTCAGGATGTAGTTTTTTTCGCAGTTCATTGCCTATCAGCATCAAGTCGGCCAGCGGAAGGGTTTCGTAAAGGAATTTGCCCTCTTCGATGGTCAGGAATTCAGATTGTAGTGATTTATATATAAGGTTTGCTGTCGTCATTATTTCATTTTTGCATGTTGCATTTTGGATTTGAACTTAAACAAATCGCCCACGGGTAATTTTGTTAATTTTGTATTTCAAATCCGCTTCAAAAGTACTTAAAAACATGATCCCATCCATCACCCTCACCCATAAAGAGCAGGAACTCGGCCACCTGGCTGTAATTGTGTCAAAGCTCTCAAAATTGCCGGCAGGCATTCTCAATGCGGCAGAAAAGAACTACCTTAAGCAGCAGGTCGAGACCCTAAAACAGGATTTGACAGGGTTTAACCGGTTAACCTACTGGGTATATGTCTATTATGTAAGGGACGAAAAAGAGGGGTCGAAACGGCTGGAGGCTTCGCGTAAGGCAGGAGATAAGGTCGCCGGATTTCTCAACGCGCAGAAAGCCAGCCGTGTTGCTGTGTTTGATGCAGAAGGGATGGGAGATGAAGTAATTGCATTCACCGAAGGCCTTGCACTTGGGTCGTACCAGTTCCTGAAACATAAAAGCGAGAAGGATAACTTAAATACCCTTTCGGAGATCGAAATCTACTCCAAAGCACTGGAAGAGGATGCCGGCTTAAAACCTGTCGCGCGTCACGCGTCACGCGTCACGCGGCTTAACATTCTTCTCCACGCCGTCGCCCGCTGCCGCGATCTCATCAACGAACCCAATTCACATCTTACAGCAGCCATCTTCGCCAGGGAGGTGGAACAGATGGCCAGGGAATCGGGTGCAGATGCCGAGGTTCTGAACAAGCAGAAGATTGCAGCGCTTAAGATGGGCGGATTGCTTGGCGTAAACCAGGGCAGCCATGAGCCGCCCACTTTTACCGTGATGGAATGGAAACCTGCCAATGCGAAAAACAAAAAACCGGTTGTATTCGTAGGCAAGGGGGTTGTGTACGATACGGGCGGGATGAATCTCAAACCGGGCGATTCGATGCTGAACATGAAAGACGACATGTCGGGGGCTGCTGCAGTTGCCTGCGCAGTTTACGCCATCGCGATGGCGAAGCTGCCGGTTCACGTGGTGGGCCTCATGCCGGCAACCGATAACCGCCCGGGGGTGAAAGCCCTGGTTTCGGGCGATATCATCACCATGCACAATGGCATGACCGTGGAGGTACTGAATACCGACGCCGAAGGAAGGCTGATCCTGGCAGATGCCCTGAGCTATGCAAAAAAGTATGACCCGGCGCTGGTAATCGACCTGGCTACGCTCACCGGTGCAGCCGTGCGCGCCATTGGAAAGTTCGGGGCTGTGGCCATGCAGGTGAATGCCACAGCGGAAATCGAAAAATTAAAAATTTCAGGATGCGATGTCTATGAACGTCTGGCAGAATTCCCCATGTGGAGCGAATATGGCGAGCAGATCAAATCGGAGCTGGCCGACCTGAAAAACCTGGGGCCCCCGGAAGCCGGGATGATCACCGCCGGCAAATTCCTGGAGAAATTCACAGACTATCCCTATATCCATCTCGACATTGCCGGGCCGGCATTCCTTGAAAAACACGATTCCTACCGCGGGCAGGGCGGCACCGGGTTCGGGGTGAGGTTGTTGTTTGATTTTGTTTTTCGCCATTTCGCCATTTGACCATTTCGCCATTTTTTTTAAATATATTTGCACCCCAATTGTAACATATGGAACAACCTGTTGATAAAGAAAGGCGTGTGCGCATCGGGATTACCCATGGCGATGTGAATGGCATTGGTTACGAGGTTATTATTAAAACATTGCAGGATCAACGGCTGATGGAATTGTACACCATCATGGTTTATGGTTCGTCGAAGGTTGCCTCCTACCACAGAAAAGTTTTGAATATCAATGATTTTAATTTTAACATTGTCAAAAAGGCCGACCAGGCTCACCCGCGGAGGCCAAACCTTGTGAATATACATGATGAGGAGATAAAAATGGATCTCGGGAAATCGACCCCGGTCGCAGGAGAACTGGCCCTGCTTTCCCTTGAAACTGCCTGTGAAGATTTACAGAAAAACCTGATAGATGTAGTTGTAACTGCTCCCATTAATAAAAAGAATATCCAGGCACCCGGATTCGACTTCCCGGGCCATACCGAGTACTTTGCACAGAAATTCAAGTCAGACAGCTACCTCATGCTGATGATCAACAATGTGCTGCGTATCGGGGTGGTAACCGGGCATATCCCATTGAGCAAGGTCAAAGAGGTACTCACCGAGCAATTGATCCTCAGCAAGATCCAGGTGATGAACCAATCGCTTATGCGTGATTTCGGGATTGTCAAGCCTCGGATCGCCGTTCTGTCGCTGAATCCGCATGCCGGCGACGACGGGTTAATCGGGAATGAGGAGAAAACAATCATTATCCCGGCAATTGAAAAGGCCTATAGCCAGAACATCCTTGCTTTCGGGCCATACCCGGCCGACGGATTTTTCGGAGCGACGGGTTTCAGGACTTTTGATGGCATCCTGGCCATGTACCACGACCAGGGCATGCTGCCGTTTAAGCTGATGTCGTTCGACGAAGGCGTGAATTTCACTGCCGGGCTGCCTGTTATCCGCACTTCGCCTGCACATGGCACTGCGTATGATCTGGCAGGAAAAAACGAAGCCTCGCCCGAAGCGTTCCGGAATGCCTTATACATGGCCGGCGATATTTTCATGCACCGCCTTGAATACGACGAACTCCATGCAAATCAATTAGGGTCTGCAGGAGCCCAACCCGATAACAGCCGTTCATGACAGACCAGGCCATCACGGTCTCGAAAATTGCCTCCATATGCGGCGGTACTGTTTATTCCGCAGGCAGCGATGATCCTGTAATCGTCGACCTGCTGATCGACAGCCGGCGGCTCATCCACCCCGAAAATTGCCTCTTTGTTGCCCTGGTTTCCGATCGCAACGACGGGCATAAATATATTGACGAACTCTATGAAAAGGGAGTACGAACATTTCTGGTTTCAGTCTGCCCGTCAGCCCTTCAGCCTGCCCGCCTTTTTCCCCTGGCAACGTTCATCCTTGTCCCCGACACCCTCTCAGCCTTGCAAACCCTTGGCGCATTCCACCGGAGCCGGTTCGCCATTCCCGTTATTGGGATCACCGGCAGCAACGGCAAAACCATTGTCAAGGAGTGGCTCTTTCAACTGATGAGCGGCGACTACCGGATCATTCGCAGCCCCAAAAGCTATAATTCGCAGACCGGTGTTCCGCTTTCGGTGTGGAAGATGGCGCCGGGCCACAACCTGGCCATCTTTGAAGCAGGCATATCCTGCCCGGGCGAAATGGTGCGCATTGCACCCATCATCAGCCCCACGATCGGCATTTTCACCAACATCGGTCATGCCCATGATGAGTATTTTGATAGCCAGCGCCTGAAGGTCAATGAAAAGCTGAAACTGTTCACAAATGCAAAAACCCTGGTTTACTGTTCTGATTATTCGCTGATTAAAGAGTGTTTGAAGGCAGACCCGGCCTTTAAACACCTGGAAACATTCACCTGGAGCCGGCATCACGAAGCCGACCTGAAAATTTTCAGGGTCACAAAAGAAATGACTCAAACCCATATTCACGGAGAGTCGCGGTCGGAAACTTTTAAAGTAACCATCCCCTTTACCGATGAGGCCTCGATAGAAAATTCCATTCACTGCATCGCCACCGATATTGTCCTTGGAGGCATGTCACGCATCACGCGTCACCTGTCACGCTATTCCTCCCTGGCTCCGATCGCCATGCGCCTCGAGCTCAAAGAGGCCATCAATCACTGTTCCCTGATCAACGACAGCTACAATTCCGACATCAATTCGTTCAGCATCGCCCTCGATTTTCTGAACCAGCAGAACCAGCAGCACAAAAAAACAGTCATCCTGTCGGATATTCTTCAAACAGGGCGCGACAAGGCTGAATTGTACCGGGAGGTAGCCTCGATGCTGGCATCCCGAAACATCAGCCGCATCATCGGCATCGGCCGCGACCTTATGAAACACGCCGGTACATTCACCATGCAAAGTGATTTTTTTACGACCACCGATGAATTCCTGGAGCATTTCCCTGTTTCCTCGTTTCAAAATGAGATCATCCTGCTGAAAGGTGCGCGCCTGTTCGAGTTTGAAAAAATCAGCCAGGCCTTGCAGCAAAAAGCCCATGAAACGGTGATGGAGATCAACCTGGATGCGCTGATCCACAACCTGAACCATTTCAGGGCAGGACTGCACCCCGGCACGAAAACCATGGCGATGGTCAAAGCATTTTCCTACGGCAGCGGCAGCTTTGAAATTGCCAACCTGCTGCAGTTTCACCGTGTCGATTACCTGGCCGTGGCTTATGCCGATGAAGGGGTGGAGTTGCGAAAGGCCGCGATTCACCTGCCCATTATGGTGATGAGCCCCGAGCAGCAGAGCCTCGACACCCTGTTGAAATACAACCTGGAGCCGGAGATTTACAACCTGCACATTCTCCATCTTCTTGAGAAAGCCATTGAACGCAACCAGACCTCCATCCAGCAGGAGGTGCGGGTCCATATCAAGCTTGATACAGGCATGCACCGCCTGGGATTTACCCGGGATGAACTTGAACCACTGATTGAACGACTGAAGCTGAATCCTGGCCTGAGGGTTCAATCGGTGTTTTCACACCTGGCAGCCAGCGAAGATCCGGAAGAAGATGACTTCACACACCGGCAGGTCAGGCTTTTTAAAGAAATGAGCACCAGGATAACCCGGATCCTGGATTACCCCGTCCTGCTTCATATCCTTAACTCCGCCGGCATCAGCCGGTTTCCCGGGGCGCAGTTCGACATGGTAAGGCTTGGGATCGGCTTGTACGGGGTAGGCAGCAGCCCCGAAGAACAGCAAATGCTGAGAAATGTAAGCACCCTGAAATCGGTGATCACCCAGATCAAGCATGTCCCTGCAGGTGAAACCGTCGGGTATAACCGGAAAGGCAGGAGCGAAACAGATGCAGTGATCGCCATTGTGCCTGTGGGCTACGCCGACGGGCTGAACCGCAGGCTGGGAAACGGCAGGGGGTGCCTTTATGTGCACGGCAAACCGGCCCCGATCATCGGGAACATATGCATGGACCTGACAATGGTCGACATCACCCGTCACCTGCCACCCATCGCCCGTCACGATTTCACCGAAATACGTGAAGGCGACGAGGTGGTCATTTTCGGCGACCTTCATCCTGTTGCTGACCTGGCGAAGGAACTCGGGACGATACCGTATGAGGTTTTAACGGGCATTTCGCGGAGGGTTAAGCGCATCTATTACTACGAATAGCATATTCCTTGATATTTTCTCTTATTTTTGCCCTTTGAACCGGTTATATGGAATCCCGAAAGCTCAGCATCTTAATTCCCGCTTACAACGAGGCGGCAACCATCCACCTTATTCTCGATAAAGTTCTTGCCGTTGAATTGTTGGAAGCGGTGACGAAAGAGATCATCATTGTCAATGATTTCAGCCGCGACGAAACCATCGGCGTGGTGGAACGGTATATTGCCGCGCACCCGGCCAGCGACATCAGGCTGTTCAACCAGCCGGTGAACCTGGGCAAAGGAGCTGCCCTGCATCGCGGCATCGAGGAGGCAACCGGCGATTTTATCATCATCCAGGATGCCGATCTTGAATACGATCCTGCCGAATACAATATTTTGCTGAAACCGCTCCTCGACGGCTTTGCCGATGTGGTGTACGGTTCACGGTTCATGGGGGGAAGGCCGCACCGGATCCTCTTTTTCTGGCACTCGATCGGCAACAAGTTCCTTACGTTTGTATCCAACATGTTCACGAACCTGAATCTCACCGACATGGAGACCTGCTACAAGCTTTTCCGCGCCGAAATCCTGAAAAAGATATACTTCAGGGAGAGGCGGTTTGGGTTTGAACCTGAGGTCACCTCGAAGATCACCAGATTTCCTAAAATCAGGATTTACGAAGTTGGCATTTCATACTACGGACGAACCTATGAGGAGGGAAAAAAAATCGGGATGAAGGATGCTTTCCGGGCGATATGGTGCTTGCTGAAATACAATGTGTGGGACAGGAGATACCTTAAATAGTTTGGAATGCAGGCAATGCAGGTAATGCAAAAATGCAGGCAATGCAGGTAATGCAGGCAATGCATACAATGCAGGTCCGGATGGGCAGGAATTTACCATAACGTGTGTTTTTATGAGTGAAAAGGGTCTGTTCCGGGGAAATTTGTTTGCAGGATTTTCTGCAGTTTTACTGGTGGGGATTTTCATATGTGTGAACCATTACCTTGACTACCGGGATACGCATCAAATCATTGATCCGTTGGCGCTGGCGGAGCGGGAACATCTGCCGGCACACCTTGAAGATAAAGGAAATCGTCTGGCTTTTTATGATCTTGAACCGCTGAAAATGGGCCCGGCTGTTGCGTTTTCTCCCGGACTATGGATAAAATTCAAGGATCTCAATCCGTCCGACGCTTCGTGGATCCGGGTTACCGGAAAGGTATGGTTCTCATGCCCGGTGTCGGAGGCAAAGTGCAGCCTCGTGGCTACCTGCAACCACCAGGGAGTCAATTTCAAGTATATGTTTGTTGCGCTGGAACATGAAAACCTGGAACCAAACCAATGGAACCGGGTAAGCAACGATTATCACGTACCGCAGGCCCCTGATGGCGAGGATGTGCTGCAGGCCTATTTCTGGTACCGGGGAAAGGGGGAGATGCTGGTTGACAGTGTGGAGGTAACACGTTATGAAGGGGGGGGACGCTTCAAATAAAATGGTAAAATGGTAAAATGGCGAAATAGTCTGGGGCAGCAGTGGTTTTTTTATGTGCTGTTTTGTGTCTCACTGGCGCTTTCCTGGTATTTCCACAAGGATGCAACACGGTTTTCCGATCGCAGCGAACTATGGTCCGACCGGGCAGGGTATTACATTTATCTTCCTGCCACCTTTTTTTACCGGTTCGATACACATAAGATGCCGGCCGACCTCGACATCCGCACGGGCGGAGGTTTCAGCACAGATACCCTGAAAAACAAGCTCGATACAAAATACACCTATGGCGTTGCCTTGCTGGCATCGCCGTTCTTTTTCGCCTCCGAACTGGTTTCGCGCATAGCCGGCCTCAACAGCGAAAGCGGTTTTTCCATGCTCTACATGCGGATGATGAGCCTTGCCGCCATTGTATACCTGTTGCTGGGGCTCTGGTTCCTGAAAAGATTCCTCGACCACTATTTCCGGCCTGCTGTCAGCTTTTTTGTCGTCACCATGATATTCCTGGGGACCAACCTGTTTTACTATTCGCTCATCGACGGCATGATGTCGCATGTTTATTCGTTTTTTCTATTCGCTCTTTTTCTGTTTGCCTTGAAGCGATACCATGCTTCGCCAACATACAAGTACTTTTTGCTGATCAGCGTGATCCTGTCATTGGCCATCCTGGTCAGGCCCACCAGCATCGTCCTGGGACTGCTGTTCTTTACCTGGGATGCTGCCGGCCCTGCCGAATGGCTGAAACGCACCAGGCAATTCCTGAAACCGTCGCGTCTCCTGGCCTTCCTTGCAATCCTGTTCCTTATTTTTCTTCCGCAGATGATCTACTGGAAATACCTGTCGGGAAAATGGCTCTATTTTTCTTATAGTAATGAAGGATTCACCAACCTGGGCCATCCTGCGGTGGCCGAAGTGCTTTTTTCCCCGGTGAACGGGCTGCTCACCTACACGCCGCTGGTTCTGTTCTTCCTGGCCGGGATCGCGATGATGATTTTTCAAAGGAGGTTAAACGGCTGGCTAATTGCATCGGTTTTCCTGCTGATCACCCTGGTTTTTGCCTCATGGAAAATGTGGTACTTCGGGTGCAGCTATGGCCAGCGTTCATTCATCGAGTATTACGCGATCATTGCTGTGCCATTCGGGTGGCTGGCAACCTGGGTGTTCGGCCACCGGCTGTTCCTGGTGAAAACCATCATGCTGTTCCTTCTTTTTTTACTGGCTTATTCCAACATCCGCTATACCGTTGCCCTCTACCGTTTCGAGCGGTGCTATTATGGTTCAACCTGGGATTGGGACCACTTCCGGCGCTCGTTCGAACGCTCCGGGGTTGTTTCACCGCTGCACAGGATGGGCTCGTATAAAAATGATTTTGAAAACCTTGCGCTGTCACCGGTAAAGAAGCCTTCGGCCATTTTTACCCATTCGGGGCAATACAGCATTGCTGCCAATGAGAAAGGAGGGATCACCCCGCTCTATTCGATCAATACCGACCTGTTCGGCTATCCATATCCGAAAACCATCGAAGTGGCAGTGTGGATGTTAAAAAACAGCGGCAAGCCAACCGGCGCATCGCTTGGATACTCCGTTGCCAAGGGGAACAAAACCCTTTTCGGCGACGAACAGCCACTCGACAAGGTGGAAGGAAGCCAGGGAACCTGGTTTGAGGTGCGAAAAACCTTCATCATTCCCGATGTAAACGATTCAAGCCTGCAGATCGACCTTTTCATCCGCAACCCGAGGCAAGCCAGCTTATACATGGATGATTTGCAACTGAGTTACCGCTATGGGTGGCATTGAGATTCTGTTGAAAAATACTACCTTTGCCGGCGTTCTGCAAATCCTCCTTTTTACTGCGATTGACTAATGGTTGCCTGATGATGTGGATAAAAAGCACAATCTTTTTTTTGATCATGGTGGTGCTCGCTTTTCCTACGGTGCAAAAGGTGCTTACCATCTTTCCCGACAGGCCGCTTGAAGGTTATTTTGAAGAACGGCAGCGGCCGGAATTCAGCATGGCAGACCTCAGGAATGGCGAGTACCAGGCTAAAATTACCCCGCACCTCGACCTGACAGTCGGGTTCCACAATGCATTCACAAGGATATTCAACCAGGTCGATTACACGTTGTTTTCTCTTCCGCATGCGGCCCGCATTGTTGTTGGAAAGAACGGTATCATGCAAATCGATTCCCATATTGATGCATGCCTGGGCAGGGATTTCGCAGGCACCAGGTTTCTCGACGACAAGGTTTCCCGCATCAAGTATCTCCAGGATTACTTCTGGACAAAAAAGAAGATACATCTCCTGGTGATCCTGGCACCTGGGAAAGGCTTTTACTATCCCGAAAGCATTCCCGACCGCTTTCTCGAAGGAGGGCGGGGACCCACAAATAACGATTATTATTCGCGCAAGCTCAAAGATGCGGGGGTCAACCTGATCGATTTTAACACATGGCTTGTGCAACTGAAAGACACTTCCCGTCACAACCTCTACCCATTCAGCGGGGCGCACTGGAGTTGCTACGGGGCTTACTTAGGCGCCGATTCCCTCATCAGGTATCTCGAAAAGAGCCTGAACCGGGAACTTCCCCACATGGTGCTCGACAGCCTGATGCTTGAACCTGAAGCCCGCAAGGAGGACGACGACATGGACCGCGTGCTGAACCTGGTTTGGAAGAACCCGGTGCCGCAGATGACCTACCCTGTTTTTCATCACACCTATGCCGGCGATGCCCCGAAACCCGCCGTACTGTTTGTCAGCGACAGCTATTACTGGTATTGGCATTTTAACGGGATCATCAAAAACACGTTCCTGCGGGAGGATATGTGGTATTACGACAAGGAGGTTTATCCCGATCAGAATACCAGGCCGACAAATACTGCCCGGATCAACCTCGACAGCGCACTCGACCGGCAGGAGGTGGTGATTCTGATGCAGACCAATGCCGGTTATGGCAACATCGGTTATGGATTTGTCGACAGGGCTTACGAGCAATATTATCCCGGAAAGACGAGGATCAGGATGATCGAGGAGAACTTCAGGATGAGCCCGGGATGGATGGAGGAGATGAAAAAAAAGGCGAAGGAGCAGAATCTTCCGCTGGATGCCATGGTAAGGAACGATGCGATATATTTGTACAATAATGAGTTGAAACGCTTGTCAAAATTCAGGTAGCCTATGATATTCAACAGCAGCTTATTTTTGCTATACTTCCTTCCGTTCATCCTGATTGTTTATTTCCTGATCGACCGCAGTTACAAAAACGGCTTTCTCCTTATTGCCAGCCTCCTCTTCTACGCCTGGGGAGCTCCGAAATTCGTTTTTATCGTGGCGGGATCGGTCGTCATTGATTTTTTAATCATCCGCCGGATGACCCTGAAAACCGGTTCGGCGCGCAGGATATTGTTCTGGCTTTCTGTGCTGATGAACCTGGCGCTGCTCCTCTATTTTAAATATATGAATTTCTTTGTCGACCAGTTTGACACGCTCCTCGGTGTTTTCGGATCAAAACCTGCCGGATGGACGAAGATTGCCCTGCCGGTAGGGATCTCCTTCATTACCTTTCAGAAACTGGCCTACACCTTCGATGTGTATAAAAAGCAGTATCCGGTTTTTGAAAAATTGCAGGATTACGCACTGTATATTTTCATGTTTCCACAACTGTTATCCGGGCCGATTGTGAGGCCCGGGCAAATCGCATCGCAGATCGCCGACCGGTCGGAGCAGGAGACGCTCGACTTCCGGCTGACCGGTTTTTTCCGTTTCATCATCGGGCTGTCGAAAAAAGTACTGATCGCTGACGTGCTGGGTGTTACAGTCAATGAGATATTTCAGCTCTCCTCCGCCGAATTGTCAACCAGCATGGCCTGGATCGGAGCCGTGGCCTTTACCTTCCAGATCTATTTTGACTTCTCCGGCTACACCGATATGGCCATCGGGCTTGCACGGATGCTGGGATTCAGACTGCCCGAAAATTTCAACTCCCCCTATGTTTCGCAAAGCATCACCGAATTCTGGCGCCGGTGGCACATGACCCTGTCTCTGTGGTTCCGCGACTATGTTTTTCTCCCGCTGGCCTATGCCACTTCGCGCAAGCTTCCCAGGGAGCGATACCTGGGACTTCGTGCCGATAAGGTGATCTACCTCATTGCCACCACCATAACTTTTCTACTGTGTGGTTTCTGGCATGGGGCTGCCTGGACCTTCATCATCTGGGGCGCGTACATGGGGGTTTTCATCATCGCCGACAGGCTCTTCCTGCTCAAATACCTGAAAAAAGCAGGCAAAGTGCCATCTATTGCACTCACCTTTTTCCTGCTGATGATCGGCTGGCTGATTTTCCGGTCGGCAACCATCGATGAAGCCTGGTTTTTCATCCGCCGGCTGTTTACCTTCCAGGGAGGAGAGAGCGATGTTTGGCTGAACCCGAAATTCTGGACCATGATGGCGATCGCCGTCTTATTCTCGTTCTGGGGCGGGTTCAAAAAGGTGGAATCATGGATCGGGAAGCTCTATTTCAACCCGGGAAAAGGTCTGATGATCGCATGCGCTGTGATCGCAATTTTACTGTTCATCCTTGGCGAGGCAACCATCACCTCCTCCGGATTCAGTCCGTTCATCTATTTCAGGTTTTAACCGTATATGGAATGAATGAATCCAACGATTTTTAAAACCTGAAATTAAACCAATTTGATCATGGATATAAAAAAAGCAGGCCGGTTTCTTCTCAAAGACAAAATAACCTGGAACACCAGCGTTTTCTATTATCTTGCCTTCATCACCATTGCGATCATTTCCGTTTACCCGTTGTTTAACACCGGACTGGCGTGTGGCGACGACATGGCCAGCTACCTGGTGACACGGCTTGACAAGGTTTTTACAAATGCAGTGCTCCTCGCCGAAATGCATGGCCGGTTTCAATACATCATCACCCTTCCCATTCAAAGCATCCCTTTTGCCTGGGATAATATTTTCGTGATAAAACTATTCCAGGTCGTCCCTATCCTGGTATCGCTCTGCCTGTTTTACCGTGTGGTGCTGATCCTTACAAAATCGAAGGATCTGTCGGCCTTTTTCGTGATGTTGTTTTTTGTAACGGCGCAGGTTTCGCGTCATACCAGCCTGTTTGTCAACTACCCGTTTTTCTTTTCTTTTTCGTTCTCCATCCTCCTGCTCTCGTACCTGCTGCTTCATCGTTTTCAGCGAACGAAAAATTATTGGGCACTGGCGGGCTCTGCCATGCTGTTTGCCCTGGGCTTGCTGTTTTTTGAGATGTACATCCTGTTTATCGTGTTCGTCTTCCTTGCTGTCATCTATAACAGCTTCACCGGCGGAAACCGAGGGTTGCCGTTGGTGAAGAAGGTTGCCTGGCAAATCCTGCCTTTCCTGGTAGTCGCGATCTCTTATTTAACCGTGTATATCCTCTACAGCCATGCCCACCCGACGCGTTATGAAGGGAATAAGATGGCCGACACCGCCACGATCCTTAACTCATTTTTCACTGTTTTATGGAAATTATCGTACACCGCGATCCCATTGACGGTTTATGATGCAACCCACGACCTGTTCGCGAAAACATCCGAGATGATCGGCGGCTATCATAACATCGTACCGTACCTCGTTGCCCGTGCCCGGGTCGAATGGATCGTCAAGGGCGTCCTGGTTTTCGGCATGAGCTGGTACCTGCTGGTCAGGATGCCGAAAATCGCCTGGAGAACATTGCTGGCCGGGGCTTTACTCGCAGCAATGATGACCTTTTTCCCCCATATCCCCCTGGCATTAACGGTGAAATACACTTTTTACGTAACAACCCAAAACATGCTGGGATATGTAACCACCTTCTTTTCCTTGTTCGGGGTGGTGCTTTTCCTCACCCTCCTGACGGCATTTTTGCTTAATTTTACCGGAACCTTCACCCTCGTGCGGCATGCAACAGCGCTGGTGCTTTCCGCCGGATTTGTTCTGTGCAGCTTTCTCACCGATTTTTCGAATTATTATGTGACCCGCGACATTGACCGTGCCAGCACCCGGTTATATGCGATGGATGAAATGGTGAAGTCGGATAAATTTAAAATCATTCCGCAGCCATCGCTGATGTACGGAGCAGATTTGTGGTATAATCCGTCGACCCAGGCCAGTGGGTTGACGGTACAGAACTTTGAATGGAGTCATTACGTTGCCGCCAAATCCGGCATTTCACAGTTCATTTTTTATAATGACAGCGCTTTCCTGAGCCAGGCGAAACAATCGCAGCAACCCTGCTATCGGATCATGTACAACCAGGCTGATAAATCGGACGATGCCCTGCTGGCCATCGCTCAGTTGAAGCAGCCCGGCGCAAACGATACCCGGATCGATTCTGTTTCCGAAAAAATACTGGTTGAGTACTATTCGAAGTACAAGTACTTTACGGTTACCTTAAAAGTAAAGCCGGTTAACCCGCTTGAGAAAAACAAGTTGAAAATAAACCACATTCATGGCGAATTTGATCCCGGCGAATATGTGGAATTTGTGGTCTATAACCTGAAATTGAACGACCCTGCAACAATTTTCACCATCGAAGGTCCGCCGATGATCATAGAAAGCATTCATGTGTCAAATTTTATCAATACCAGCCTGGAGGTGTTTTACCTTTAACGGAAAACAGGCGGGCAGTGAAATATTTTAACTTTGTGAGAGAATTCAACAACCTTCCCGGGTTTATGCGAACGTCAAAGATCATACTTGTTGTACTGATCCTTGTTATACTTTCTGCACCAGCCCTGCAGTTGGCGGTTAACGTTATCAAAGAACCCCGGTTGAAGGGCTTCTACACAAAGGCTGAACCTCCTTCGCTGAAGCTGTTTACCTGGCGAAGGTGGTTTTCTGCCGGTTTCCAGGATGAATTCACCCGGCGCATCAATGCCGGCGCAGGTTTCCGCAATTCGCTCATCCGCCTCAGCAACCAATTTGACTACAGCCTCTTCCGGATGATCCATGCCGAAGGATTCATCCAGGGAAAGCACCGGTACTTGTACGAGGAGGATTACATTCATGAATATACCGGTGATTATTACATCGGGAAGTCGGTCATCGACAGGAAACTGTCGCGCCTGCAGAATGTGATGGACAGCCTGAAGGCGCATCATATTCCCCTGCTGCTTGTTTTTGAGCCCGGCAAAGCGAGTTTTTATCCTGAATTCATTCCCGCCCGTTTTCACCCGGTTAAGCGTACCGTAACGAATTACGACTATTTTGTGCAGCATTGCCGCGACCTGGGAATCCCTTTCCTCGATCTGAACAGTTGGTTCCTTCAGATGAAAGATACGTCGCGATATCCTCTTTTTCCGCGATACGGCATGCACTGGAGCATTTACGGTGTGCCATATGCGGTGGATACCCTCCGGAAGACCATAGAAGCAGCGACAGGTCAGATTGTTCCCGGGTTTGTGACGGGCAAAATCATCAGCTCTCCAACGCCGGTCGGCACCGACAACGACATTGGGGAGTTGCTGAACCTTGCATGTCCTCTCAAACCGACCGCGGGCGGTTACCCGGCAATTTCATTCGACACCTCGAAAACCGCTTCCCTGGCGGCCCTGGTGATTGCCGACAGCTACTACATCAACATTGTGGAGAAATATGGCCGGCACCTGTTTAAATCGCAGGATTACTGGTATTACAACAAAAAAGTCTATCCCTACCACAATAACAACCCCCCACAGTATGTCGACAAATCCAATCTCCGCGAAAAACTGGGAAAGTTCGATGTAGTCCTTCTGATGGTCTCGGAGATAAACCTTCACTGCGGTTTCTGGAATTTCGCCGATGAGGCGTTCCTGGCCTTTCACCCCGAAATCAAAGATCCGGTGATCTACGGAATTGAAAACGAGATGAGGAACGACCGCGAATGGTTCCGGTTCATGGTAAATAAGGCAAAACTTGAGGGCAGAACCCTCGAGGAAATGATTCGGGGGGACGCAGGGTACTCTTTTTATACAAATTTCGATAGTTACCAGGGTAAAAATTACTGGGATACCGTGTACCATCTCACCTTCGATATAAAAAACAATGCGGATTGGCTGGACCAGGTCAGAAAAAAGGCTGACAGGCTGAAGATCAGCCTCGATTCGATGCTTTTGCTGGATGCCATCTATTCTTACGATCAGTATAAAAAGAATCGCTAAATTTGTAATGCCTCAATAACATCAGCACCATGAAAAACATCGCCGTTTGTTTCATTCTTGGATTCAGTTTTTTTTACGGATCTGTAAGTTTTTCGCAGAACCTGCCCTACCAGAAGGGACTTGAACCGGTTTCGCTCACCCCCGACGAACTTTTTGTGCTGTCGAACATCCCCGAACTGAAGTTGCCCGCCTCGTACCAGGGCGCTGATGCCCCGCTGCTGCCAACAAGCGTTGACAACTCCACCAATCCGTTTTTCAGGCCGATTACTTCGCAATCGGGCTATGAATGCGGCCAATCGTCGGGCATTGCCTTCAATTTCACCTATGAGGTTGACCGCCGGCGCGGGCTCGCTGCCAACCTGCCCGCGAACCAGTATCCGACCCATTTTACCTGGGATTTCCTGAACAATGCCGACAACTACACCGGGGCCAGCTTTTTCGACTCCTGGGAAATCGTGAAGGCATGCGGAAACATGAATGTGGTCGATTACGGCGGGGGACTCAACACCGGGGGGTATAAAAGATGGATTTCGGGCTACAATGTTTACTACAACGGGATGTTCAACCGGTTGAATTCGGTGAAGGGTATCCGCGTGGATACCCCCGAGGGATTGCAAACGCTGAAATATTGGCTGCTCGACCATCTTGAAGGATCGCCGGTTGGCGGAGTCGGCAACATATACGCACAATACTTCGGACCACCGGTCGCACTGTTGCCTGCCGGCACCCCGGAAGCCGGGAAATATGTACAGACGTTTTGGGGCGGAAGTCCTTCGCATGGCTGGACCATCTGCGGGTACAACGATTCCATCCGTTACGATTTCAACGGCGATGGCCAGTACACCAACAACATCGACATCAACAGCGACGGCGTTGTCGACATGCACGACTGGGAAAAGGGCGGGTTGAAATTTGCCAATGGCTATGCCGGAACAGGCTGGTGCAACAGCGGCTTTTGCTACACGATGTATAAAAACCTGGCCGACAACATGGGGTATGGCGGCATTTGGAACCATACCATCTATGTGCTCGATGTGAAAACCACCTGCACCCCGCAGCTAACCATGAAGGTCACACTGAAGCATACATCGAGGAACAAGATCAAAGTCACGGCCGGCGTGAACACCGACATGGCCGCCACCGTGCCTTCCTATGTCCTGGAATTTCCGATTTTCAATAACCAGGGAGGCGACCAGTATATGCAGGGCGGATCGACGGAAGCCGACAAAACCATTGAGTTCGGACTTGACCTGGCGCCGCTCATCAGCCAGATCACCAGCGGTCAGCCGGCGAAATATTTTCTGCAGGTGCAGGAAACCGATCCAGTGGGAAATGCACCGGGGGAGATCGTCAACTGGGCGATCATTGATTATACCGTTACCCCGGCAGTCACAACCAATTACCCGTCATCAAACGTGCCGCTGCAGAATAACAGCCTGACGCGCCTGAGCCAGAACTACACGCTGAACATTGTCAAACCATCCATCACCAATGCTGCATTGCCGCCGGCCCAATTGTACCAGCCTTATAATGCCACACTTAATGCAACAAGCGGAACCCCGCCATACCTCTGGGATGTCAAGCTCGAATATCCCGAAATGAGCCTTCCCGCCGCATTCCCTGCGGTTACGGCCCAGCAGTTGACACTTACCAGCAATAACAGCGGTTTCGCCATCAAGACCCTTGGGTTCAACTTCCCGTACTATCAAAAAAGCATCAATAAGGTCTATGTCTATGCCGATGGCTACATCGTGTTCGACGATCAGCCCTATACCTGGCCTTACCTGGTTGATAAAATGCTGTTGTTCAAGCAGACCGGCATTATTTCGCCCTTCATGACCGATCTCACCATTTACCCTTCGTCGTCGCAGGGGGTCTGGTATGAAGGCAATGCAAATTACGCGATTTTCAGGTGGAAAGCCTCCCTGGCGGGCATGCAAACCAGTACCACCCTGAATTTTGCCGTGAAGCTCTATCCCAACGGAACCATCGAGTATTATTACGGCGATATGACCTATCCGCCAGGCACCGCCTGGACCGGGGGGCTCTCGTCAGGAGATAACAAAAACTACCAGTTTTCTGGTCTCCATAATGCACCTTCCATCACATCCAACACCCTTGATAAATTTTCCACCTGCGGGTTTCCTCCCGAAATGCAAATCACTGAAGATGGACATTTCACCGGCACGCCTACCTATTCATACCAGAACCTGCCGGTTAAATTCAGGGTAACCGACAACAACAATATTTCCTCAACCAAGGTGCTGCTATTCAATACGGTTGGCTTGCTGGTCAATCAAACCGTCACATCCGGCGGCGACAGCCTCATCGAATTCGGTGAAACTGCCAACATCTCCCTCAGCCTCAACAATATTGGCAGCCAGGCGATGAATAATCTCAGTTTCTCGATAACTGAAACAGATCCGTATATCACACTGCTCGACAGTTTGGAAACCGTGGCTTCGATCGCAGGCGGTCAAACCCTGGCGCTGGCGAACGCTTTTGCATTTATGGTGTCGCCAGACGTGCCCGATAACCACTCGTTTATCGTGATGCTCCATGTTCAGTCGCAGGAGCAGACGTTTCAACGGCCGATTGAAATGTTGGCCCATGCACCGGTTTTCCGGATCACCCGTACCGAGTTTGCCGATGGCGACAACGGAAGACCCGATCCGGGCGAGAGCGCCGACATGCTCCTTACCTATAAAAATTCAGGAAGTGCAAAAGCTTCGTCCATCAACATCATGCTGACATCGCTCGACACCAACCTGAACTTCACCGTGAACTCAGCAAATATCAGCCAGCTGAAGCCGGATTCATCAAAGACTGTTGTCTTTCATGCAACGGCGGGCAGCTCGGCCCCGATGGAACATATTTTTGAAATCAAGTCAGACCTTGCGGCAAACAATAACTTTGCCGATACCGACACCCTCTACCTGTTTTCGGGGGAGATTGTGGAGGATTTTGAAACAGGCAATTTCAATAAGTTCCCCTGGTTCGGCACAGGCCAGTGGCCCTGGATCATTGAAACCGGCGTGAAGTATGAGGGTTCCTACAGCTCACGGTCGGGCACCGTGACCGACAATGCCGAAAGCATCCTGAACATTTCGGCCAGGATACTGGCCGATGGCGAAATCAGTTTCTATAAATATGTATCCTGCGAATATGATCCCAGCGGCAGTAAAAATTATGACTACCTGGCATTTTTTATCGATGGGTTTGAAATGGGCAGATGGGACGGCGTAATAACATGGAGCAAAGAGACCTTTCCAGTTACAGCAGGCATTCACCGGTTTTCATGGGTATATCATAAAGACTACTCGGTAGCCGCAGGGTGGGACGGATGCTTGCTCGATTTTATCAGGCTGCCGCTGATGGATGGCGCTGTTCCTGTGCTGTCGGTTACGCCGCTTTCGTTTGAAAAAACGTTGGTTACCGGACATGACACTACAGAACCGCTGTATATCACCAACCTGGGAGGCGGGATCATGAATTACTCGGTGCTTGTTTTTGATACCACCGCCAATAAAAAGGATTACGGCACCGATAACCTCATGGGATCGACCGTTACCTGCAGCAACGAGGGGTTCGTGCCCGGGCAGGCTTTCAGCTGGAATTTCAGCGTGCATAACCTGAGTGGCGACAATGAATACATCAAACACATCAAATTTGATTTTCCTCCCGGCGTGGAGGTTGCCGGTGCCACCAATTTTTCGGGAGGCTCACTGGGGGAGTTATCCTTCCAGGGTACTCCCGGCAACGGTGCATCCCTCAACTGGCATGGCGAAACCCCCGGGGGCAGGGGTGTGCTGAAACCGGGAGAAACTGCTACTGCCACCCTGACAGGTACCATTGGCGAAGCCTTCATGAATGATATTTTTGTGGTTTACCAATTGCGTGGCGACAGTATCGGAGCCTTGACCCATGCGCTGCCCGGCAGTGTGAAGATCATGAATTACGGCCTGGCAAACTCCTGGGTTTCGTTATCAGGAAGCACCGGAAGCCTGATGAACAACCAAACAGGAACCGTCCTCGTAAATATCAGTGCGGCCGGCCTGGTGCCCGACACCTACCACTGCAGCCTGGTTGCGCGCGATTCATACAACAACAAATTTGTGATCCCTGTAACGCTGCATGTCACCTTCCCGGTTGATGCCGGCGACCTCGAACCCAATACGGCGACCGGTCTCCGTGGCATTTTTCCTAACCCGTTTTCTGCTGAAACACAGATTCAGTATGATCTGTCGTCGGTTGCTGACGTGACCATGGAAATCTATTCCCTCCAGGGATCAATGCTTCGTTCCTGGAAACTCGACGCCGTGAAGCCAGGATCGCATCTGCAGACGTGGGATGGAAATGATAACGGGGGGCGGCGGGTTCCTGCCGGCGTTTACACCTGCCGCATGAAGGCGGGTGATTACGCGGGGAGCCTGAAAATGATCGTGATCCGCTAACCGCTGAAGCATGAGTAAAAGAAATAAGAGGCTGCTCTTCAGCCTGATGTTGTTTTTTTCCATTGTCATCCTTGCCGTGGGGCTGAAATACTTCCCCTTTGCCCGGGTGGTGAAAATGCCGGCAGCACCTGAAAAGGAGTTTTCAGACCCTGAAAAGGTCCACAACCAGTCGCCGCATACCCTCTATTATGATTTCGAGGTTGCCGCCGGTAAGGAGGTGCCTGCCAGGTTCTACAAAGGGCTGGCGCACTCGGGTCAGTACTCGGTAAAGGCGTTTGGCCAGAACAGTTTCAGTGTGGCCGTTGAGCGGACAGCCAGTGAGATCGGCCTCGAAAACCTGAAAGCTGTTGCGATCAGTGCCTGGATTTATGTGTTCCCGACAACCACGGAGGTGAAAGGGCATCTTGTTTTTACCGCGTCCAATCAAGTTGGCGTCAATGTATGCTGGGAGAGCGCCGCAGTGGTTGAGCCTGAAGTTCCCCGCGGAAAATGGTTTAAAATAAGCAAATACCTCGACCTTACACCTGTCGCATTTAAGCCAGGGTATAAAATCCAGGTCTATTTCTGGAACAACAGCAGCACCGATATCCTGATCGATGATTATTTCATCGCATTTGGCGGAGCAGTCGACCGCCGCGGCGACTCGGCCCGGGTTGACATGACCAAGCCTGCCGGCTATGTCGCGAAATTGAATTATCCGCCGTTTCCGGTCTCAATGCTTGAAATGCAACCGACAGACAAACCGATTAATCCCGCGGATATTGGCCCCGGTGATCTCTTCATTGCAGGAAATTTTTTCGGAACAGGCAAAGATGGGCTCGTCGTTATCGGGAAAGATGGAAGGCTGACCTCCTACGCCTATTGCACCGAGCTTCGCAAGTTCCTGAAGGCCACGCTGAGTAACCCGGCCGGATTGACGGCCGTTGGCACCGTGAAGAAAATCCTGAAGGGCAACTTTCTCACCAGCCGGGAGGATCAGCTGATCCTGGCAGGTGACAAGGGCTGGGCGGTTGGTGTGGTCAGTTTGCCTGAAAAACTTTGCACCGGCGCCGGCAACCTGCAAGCCAGTCTGCAATTCTTATGGAAATCAGAAATCCCTGAAGGTTCTCTCTTTGCAGGCGATTTCAATGGCGACGGTCGTTCCGAAATCCTCTCCGTTGCCGGCAACGGTTCGTGGAAAGTGATGTCATTTGAACCTGACAGGAAATCGGGCGGTGCCTGGAAAGTTATATCACGGGACGAAGGCAGCCCCCTCAACGAGTGGGACCGGGGAAAACAGGAAATTGGCATTTCGGTGGGACGGTTTTATCCATCACAGGCAATGGATGTGGTTTTGACGGTAACAAGGAACAAATCCGACGGGAGATATGCTTACTCTCTGCGGAAATTGAACGCTGCCGCGAACAAATGGGACCCCTTGTTCAATGAAAAGCAGGGGTACGTCGGAAAAACACATGGACTCGACACCCTGAAACCAACTGACCAGTTTTTCGCGGTACCGGGGAATGACAACAAAACGGCCATATTCCGCTATAACCGTGATTGGCGCTTCGACCTGAAAGAGATCAGGTTCAGCGACACTGCGTTCACCATCCTGTCGGGAGTTGATTTTCACGGCTATGCGAAGGACCAGAACCCCAAGTATTATGAATCGCTGAAGCTCGTTCCGGGGTGTTTCCTGAATGCTTCCGAAGTTTCAATAATTGCCATCGGCCATGTGTCAAAATCGAGGCAGTACCAGTCGTTGCTTCCCGATTTTGTCCAAATCTATGCGCTTCCGGTTAACAAATAACTGCTGTTTCATGAACTTTTCGCCCAGGTATTTTCTCCTCATTCTGTTTCTACCCGTTTTTCTCAATTCCTGCGGACAGCCCCCAAGGTCTCCGGAGGTGGAGAGTGACCAGTTTGTGGTAAAGGATTTCAACCCCATCGCCAACTGGAAACCAGGGGTGACACTCTTTCTCGATTATACCGAAGCGATCATGGAGGGATTTGTGATTCCGACCATGCGGCAGGTTGAAAACGGCTTTTTTATCCTTGAATTCAAGTTGAAAAATACGGGAAAAGCGCCTCAGAATTTTTCATACAAAATTTATTACCAGAATGAATCGTACAAATTTCCTGAGCGCGACGTCCTCGACAGCACCAAGCAGCATCAGCATGCGTGGGAAAATTTTTATGGAAGCTGGGAAGAAACCGCGACAACATTTGCCGAAACCGGGGTCATCGAAGCAGATGGAGAATTCCATGAAATCAAAAGCATGTTCAGGATCGTGGGAAATCCAAGGAATGAACAACAGTACTTCGAACAGGGAAAAAATGACCGCTGGAAGCGCAACCCGCGCGTTGGGAACTACAGCTTCCTGCTAGTGGTTACAGGGGCTGACAACCTGCAGGAAAAGATAATTCCGGGCGAGGTACAGAATATCGGGCTGAAGAGCGTGCAGGGCTTTGTCAACCCCTACTATTATTTTCTTTACGGGCCCGGAAAAGCGCTGAAAAATACGATTGTGCAGCAATTTCCCGCCATGCTCACCGTGGTTGCCAGCCCCGACCCCGGAGCCGGAATTTATATCAACCCCGTTGCCTGGTCAAAAGAGGAGACGAAAAAGGTTAGAACATCAAGCTGCGGACAGGATGCGGCAATTTTCAAAACGGCGGCTTTTGAACAGTTTGTCCATTATGTCGACCCCTCCACGAAAATGAACAACATCCCGGTGATCGCCGATGTGCTTAACGATAATTATTCGCGGATGGACTATAACTGGAACAAAAGGTTTTACCGGAAAGAGGAGTTGGTAGCCATCACGGCAACGGTGGCCCCCCGCCCTTGTGAAACGGTGAGTTCCGATCCGGAGAGCCGTAAGATCACCATCCGTAACCCGAAATCGGAATTTGGCAAATGGCAGAAGCAAAATGCGGGGGTAATCACCCGGCACGGGATGACCTTCGGCAAGTACACCGTTAAATGCAAACTTACCGAACTGCTCAATAAGAACAACATGTGGAACGGGGTCACCAATGCCATCTGGCTCATCACCCAGAGCCAGGCAGAATGGAACTTCCGCCGCGATTGCAACAACAATGGCTATATGGCCAATTATTACGGCGGCCAGCAGGATCAGCGGGTGAAGAATGTGGGTTATTCTGAAATAGATTTCGAGATTCTCAAAACCGTCCCTTACTGTCCTTCGTGGGTGCTGCCCCCGGCTTACAGCAACGGCATCGATGACCAGGAAAATGTACGGAACTGGAATGTGCCTTTCCCCGAGGAGATCCTGGCCGATGACGATAAGATCATGGTTTCATGCACAAACTGGGACATGGCCTGCTGGCAGCCAGCTGAATTCCACGAAGGGTGCTATCCTGTTCATTACCAGGAAAAAACCTTCTGGGCCCACCGGTGGGATAAAAACTACCGTGCCCTCACACAAAAGACCCCTGAACGCGATGATGAGCTTTTCGGTTCACCGTTCTATTATTTTCAGATCGACTGGCAGCCCGACAAGATCATCTGGCGCATCGGGCCTTCGAAAGACAAGATGCATGTGGTTGGCTACATGGACGACAAGGTGACCTCGATCCCCAACAACCAGATGCTGCTCATCATCACACAGGAGTTCCACAACACTAAGTGGTGGGTGGGATCGGCCTATTCGCAGGATAATATTCCCTTTCCAAAAGTTGATTACGTTGGTGAAATACATGAACTTACGATCGAATGAACTGCTCACATATCTCCCTGCCATGAACTCCTCAACTTTGTGGAGAGAACGACTTACCAAACTGACCAGCATCCTTTCCCTGTTCGTCCGCCTCAACCTGGTCGTTCTGTTCATGTTGATGGCATTGCGGGTGAGCCAGTACCTTGTGCTCTCATCGCGGCATAGCCTGCCTCCGTATGCATCATTGCTTGAATGGCACGGATTCCTCCAGGATATGGTTCTGTGGCTGAATGTTTCATGGTTCCTGTTGATTCCGTTCATCCTGCTGTCGTGGCTTCGGCAAAATGCCGGAGTGGCGTTTTTCAGCCTGGTTTTCCTGATCCTGGCCAGCACAGAGTGGGCGCTCTTTCAGTATTTCGCCATCGCCCTCACACCCCTCGACCAAGTGGTGTTCTCCTATTCGGTTAGTGAGTTGTTTTTTATCACAGGCAGTTCCGTTCCGGTTAACTTCTTTACATTTCTTCCATTCATCCTGATTTTTTTATTTACCGCATTGCTTAGCTGGTTATCTTTGAAAGTCCGGATTTCCGCATGGTTTTTTCTGCCGCTTTTCATCCCGGCCTTTGCCGTCTTGTTCCTCGTGGAGGAGGTAACCCCGAGGGAAGCTGAACACAGGAACAGCTTTGAATACTACCTCACCACCAATAAAAGCGACTACCTGGTTAAAAAATGGCGCCTCTATTTCCTGAGCTCGACAAATTCGGCGACCAATGCCTCCGTTGAAGCGGCGGCCAGGCGTTACCAGGCGGCTCATCCCGAATTTGAATTTTTAGGCACACAGTTTCCCTTCCTGCATGTCGACAAAACCCCCGATGTTCTGGGTCCGATGCTCAACCTCGGTAAAGAAAAGCCCAACCTGGTTTTTATCATCGTTGAATCGCTCTCGTCCTGTTTTATGGGGAAGAATTCCATCTACGGAAGTTATACCCCCTTTCTTGACTCCCTGGCCTCAAAAAGCCTCTTCTGGAATAATTTCCTGTCGACAGCCGACCGCACCTTCAATGTGCTTCCGGCACTGTTCGGATCACTCCCGCCGGGCGATCCGACCTTTGTCAATGATGTGGCAAAAATTCCATACCATTTCTCCCTGATCCGCGATTTACGCAACAATGGCTATTACACCAGCTTTTTTTATTCGGGCGACCCTGCGTTTAACTACATGGGGGATTTTCTGCAGCGGCAGGAGACCGATTATATCCTCCGGTCATTTGGCCCGGAATATAAAAAGGGAGGAGCCCGGAGTGATGATTACCACTGGGGATATGATGACGGGGATCTCTATTCCCGTTCGTTCGAAGTTATGGATTCGATGTCACGATCGCCAAGGCTCGACATCTACCTTACCCTCTCCCTCCACGCCCCGTTTATTCCACCCAACCGCGATCGCTACCTGGCCCAGGTTGAAAACCGCCTGAAAGCAATGGCTGCAGATGCGCCATCGAGGGAAGATGTTGAACATTATAAAGACATTTTTGCAACAATCCTCTATACCGATCACGCCTTGAAGGAATTCATTCATCAATACAGCAAAAGGCCAGAATTTACCAATACCATATTTATCATCACCGGCGATCACGGGCTGCCCGAACTAAACCTTTTCCGGTTCTCAGGTCTGGCCCGTTTTCATGTTCCTTTGATCGTGTTTTCCCCGATGGTTAAAAAAGGCACCCTCATGAGGTCAGTCTCGTCACACCTGGATGTTACACCCTCCGTCCTGGCCATGATGCGGGAAAAATACAACATCACGACCCATCCGAGGGTGCCTTGGATGGGCAGCGGGATCGATACCTGCACGGAGCCCCGCAACGTTCATACGTTGGCTATGATCTTAAATAATAAGGAGATCCCTGAGTATGTCGACCATTCGTTTTATTTGTTCCGGGAGGTAATGTTCAGAATTCTTCCCGAACTCTGGGTTAAGGATACTGTCGACCCGGTTGCACTCAACAGGATGCAAATGGAGTTGGCCGATTTTAAAACACTCAACACCTATGTCACCAGACAGAACAAGCTCATCCCGCCGGAGATCTATTTTGGCAAGGGCCTCGACAGCATTAATGTGGTGAATACAGATACAGTTAAATTTACCAGGGTCGATACCGTTAAAGAATTCAACTCCATTTTCAAACACCTCAGGTTCGATTCCAGAATCAAATTCCTGAAGATGAATCTTACCTTCGATCTGCTCACACCTGAAACCGACACAACAAAAGCGCCGGTGCTTGTTTTTGACTACTATGGAAAAGACGGGAAGCGGCTCTTGTGGCAAGCCTTCAGTTTTCCCTGGCACAGCCTCAAGCCTGCAAAACCGGATGGCTGGAAAACCATTTCCCTTACAGAATATGTTGAGCTCAGCTACCTGCAAAAATCATCGTCCGATTCGCTGATACTCTATATCTGGAACAGGAACCGTAACATTTTGAGGTTGAACAATCCGAAAGTCAGGATTACCGGCTACTATTAGATTTTTGTAACGGGTAATCTTCAGCGACCAGCAGCACTTCAACTTTCGGGTCCTTCATGGTGAGGGCGATGACAGAATCCTGCAGCACAGGGTCATAGGAGTCGAGGTACCATAAAAGCTTGTTCATGTCGGGGAACCACTTCTGCATGAATCCGTGCTGGTCGGAATATCCCGAGATCGTGCCATTGTCGCCCGCCGTTACCCGTTCAAGGATCAGATCGCGGTACATCAGTTCGTCTTCAGTTGTGAGGAGTGTGGGATCGAACCATGGTATATAGTAGCTGGGCCTGAAATTGAGGGTGTCAAATGGTTTAAGCACAAGCGGGTAACTTGCTTCGACGACAATGGGATGTGTTTTCAGGTTGAAGGTCTCCCTGATGCGCAGCAATTCAGCCAGCGCCGCCGCACCATTATCCGGCGAGAGGTTCTTGAAATCGAGCCAGTAGCCAAGCCTTTCGGGGTGGTTAATGCCCCCCAGCCAACGAGAGAAAGTGAGGGTTGATGTGTCGCCGAAGTCATGTTTGACGACATACGTTTGAAAGGCCGGCTCATAATGCACATCAAGTTCAAACCCGGCATAAAGCTCCTGGAAATGCTGCGCCTTTTCGATGGAGTTGACCCGGTGAAGCCAGACCTGCATCTGGCGGGTGACAGGCAGGGGAGTTTCGTCGGCAGAATCCTTCGTACACGAAACGGGAAGGAACTGTAACAGGATGGCAAGCCCAACCAGCAGCAGGCCCGGGCTTGTGACGCGATATACAGGTGCCAGGTGTTTCATTCAGGCGATAAAAGTAGTAAAATATTTGGCCGGGAACCCGGAAACTGTTACTTTTATTGGATGAAGAAAAGCAGCCGGTTCTCCGTGTATCCATTTAACATTTCCAAAAGATGAAAGTAATTGTTCTCGGCGCCGGCCTCGTTGGCGGCCCCATGGCGCTCGACCTCGCACGCGATCACGGATTTGATGTTACGGTGGCCGACATCAGCCCGTCGGCATTGCAGGCGGTGGTTGATCGGCAAAAGCCATCACCGGAAAGACTGAAAACAATTGAGGCCGACCTCGGCGATCACGGCAGGGTGGCCAGCCTGGTTGCCGGTTATGACATGGTGATCAACGCCGTACCTGGTTTCATGGGGTTTCAAACGTTAAAAGCCATCATCGGGGCAGGCAAGAATGTGGTCGACATCGCCTTCTTTATCGAAGATCCTTTTGAGCTCGACGAACTGGCCCGCCGGAACAATGTAACCGCCATCATGGACATGGGCGTGGCCCCCGGCATGTGCAACGTGCTGATCGGCTATGCCGACCACCTGCTCGATGAAACGGAAAATGTGCTTTACATGGTTGGCGGCCTCCCGTTGATCCGCGAATGGCCCTATGAATACAAGGCCGTATTTTCGCCGGTGGATGTGATCGAAGAGTATACCCGTCCTGCCCGCTACATCGAAAACGGTCAGCTCATCGTCAGGCCGGCGCTCTCCGACCCGGAGTTGCTGAACTTCCCCGGAATCGGCACGCTGGAAGCGTTCAACACCGATGGCCTTCGTTCGCTGGCCCACACCGTGAAATGCAGCAACATGAAAGAGAAAACCCTGCGTTACCCCGGCCACATCGAAAAGATGCGCGTGTTAAGGGAAACCGGGTTCTTCAGCAAGGAGGAGATCGAAGTGCGAGGCGTTCGCATCAAGCCGATGGACCTCACTGCCAAACTGCTGTTCCCGAAATGGAAACTGCAGGAAGGAGAGGTCGATATTACCGTCATGCGGGTGATGGTGGAAGGCAGAAAGGACGGTAAGAAACTCCGTTATACCTGGAACCTGTTCGATCAGTATGATCCTGCAACCAGGGTGCATTCCATGGCGCGCACCACCGGCTACTCTGCAACAGTTGCGCTGCGCATGATCGCCGGAGGCCTGTATGACCGCAAGGGCATTTCCGTGCCGGAATATATCGGCAAACAGCCCGAATGCGTTGAATTCCTGCTGCAGGGGTTAAAGGAAAGGGGGGTGATTTACCGGGAAGGATGATCTGATTTATTTTTTCCTCGTTTTTTCAGCCGGGTTATTGTTGTTTGGTTGTGTGTTGCGCTCCGGGGTGATGGTCGATACCTCATTTCTTCCCAGGTTCTTTTCCCTCGCCTTGCTGTTGCTGATTGTGTGGATATTTACGGCAGGGAAAATAAAGTATGTTCAATTCGGGTTCTTTGAAATTGCCTTCGTGCTCTTTTACCTGTGGAATGTGCTCTCCTGCCTGTGGGCCATTTCTCCATCGGAAGCCATGATACAGTCGCAGCTGGTATTTCTATCGCTCGCGCTCTTTTTAGTCATATCCTGGTTTTGCAAAAATCCGGCATTCGAAAACATTTTCATCAAAACCCATCTTGTTATCCTGTTGTTTTCTTTCGGCCTTGCATTTTATAAAATGTCGGTGCTGGAACATTTTGATCCCTACAGGATCATCTCCATATCGGCCAACAATAATCTCTATGCAGGTTTCCTGATCCTTTCGCTGCCACTCGCCTTTACCGGGTATTCGGTCAACAGGGGATTCTGGAAATACCTTTCATTGCTCGTGGCGATACTGGCCACATTCTTCATGATCATTATCCAGAGCAGGGCGGCATATCTCGGCTTGGCATTTGCAGTGGTTTTATCATCCATATTAATGGTTACGGGATATAAACGCGTTTTTTCCAAAGCGAACATCCTTACGGGGTTCATCTCCCTGTTTTTACTGCTCGGCGGAGTTGTTCTGTTTTATTCTTCGCTTGATAATACCCGGAAAAGCTATTTCCTGAGCAAAATACCGGTGTGGCAGTATTTACGACGCTATGAAGATGCAAGGGTGGAGAAATTGCTGAAAATGAGAAATGCTGTTAAGGCCGGCAACACCCAGATGCCGGAATTTGATTTCTCTGAAACCTATTATGAAAATGCCAGCCTGCGGGTCATTTTCTGGAAAAAATCAGCCTGTCTGATCAAATCACATCCGGTTGCAGGCATCGGCGCCGGGAACTGGCGACTCGTCGTTCCTTCATGCAAAGAACCCCCAAATCCCGAGCATACGATCAGAAATTATACATACAGCCAGCCACATAACGAATGGATCAGCATCCTTGCAGAACTTGGAATCGTTGGTTTTCTCCTCGCGGTTTGCGTCTTTTTTATCCCGCTGATCTTCGTACTGCATCGAATTCTGTTCCGGCATGCCAGGCCCCCGCTCGCCGCGGTATTTTATGCGGCTTTTATCCTGGGATTCTATCTTTTTGCCTCCTTCGACTTCCCGTTGAAACGGGTGGAACACCAGGTGATATTATTCACATTGTTGGCATTGGTGCTTTATGCGTGCGTTGCAATCCACGCCGTATGAAGTAAGGGTGATGAACGATTATGCTGCTTCACTTTTCAGCGTGAATAAACAAGGTGAGGCCAAAGAGATATTGCTGAAGGCACTTGAGATAGATCCGTTTTTCGATGATGCCCGGTTCAACCTGGCGGCCATGTACTATTTCGACGGAAACCGCGACAGCGCCGTATACTTCGTGAGGCAATGCAGGAATTGTGAGAAAAAGGCCGATTTCCTGAAAGAACTTGAGGCGTCGCCAGGCTATCCGCAGTGAAGGTAGGCATTCACCAGCTTCATGATCTCCTTTTCATTGTCTTTGATGGATTCACGGAGGTTCTGATCATTAAAGCCTTTCAAATACCGGATGAGCCCGTCGATGATCTTGGGGGGGAAGACTCCGTGCGCTTCATAAATTGCACGCTGACTGACCAGCGCTTCCGCCGAATGCCAGCATGAGAATGGCAGTTGCTGCAACTGACTTACCCGCGATTTGTATTTCTCCTCAAAGATGTTGACATCGACATAGGTTTTTTCAGCAACATCGAGGGCATTGGCCATGCCGATCCCATGGCGGGCAGCCACAGTGAGGCCTGCAAAAAGAAGGTAGATATCGGCCGAACCGTCGGGGCAGCGGAATTCGACAGTCTGCCGGCTCCCAAAGCCTTTCTGCGTCTCCTTTTCCTGCGGGTTGGCATCGGTGATCATGTCGTGCTTGCTTCCCCAGCCGAGCGGCACACGCACGAGGAC